>NZ_JBFTQB010000552.1:0-6609 GCF_056398785.1 Paenibacillus sp. 01T422
CTTTTCGCTCCCCACTGGTGACTTAGCATCATAAAACATGCTTATCTTTAGCAAAAAGAATCAAACCTCGCGTTTCACCAACTTTTAATTTCACAGTAAATGCAGGTAATTATGCTGACGTCACGTACGGAGCGACAAGCTTCCGAACACGCTCAATCCCTTCCCACATGTCTCCGGGTCCATCATAGACAAGAGTAAACGGTCCTTCGTACCCCGCTTGCTTCGCAATCTCCATGCAGCGTATGAACTCATCTTCATCAGGAAACCCTTCCGCATCAGTTTGCGCTTTGGCATGGATCGATTCGCTGAATGGAATCGTTTGGCCGAGAGCTTCGAACTTATCACTTCCTTTGAAATTGCCATAATCGGAAGTGAAACCTAAGACATTCTCGCATTGCTTCAACAAGGCTAGGCAATTAACAGCTACCGAAGTCAGCGAATGGAAGTTTTCCGTAACCACCCTCACTCCGCGTGAGCTAGCATACTCCCCTAATTCTCGTATAGCGTCAGCTGAACGCGCTAAGGCCTGAATATCTGAAGGCTCCGCATCGCCAGCAATCACTCGAACTCGCTCTGCTCCCGCATTTGCCGCGATATCAATCCATTCCATGATCCAAGCGATGTCCGAAGATCTGCGAACCTCATCAGCGCTAGAGATATCCCCATACTCAAGCAACAGCGAGTAGAACCGAAGATTTGCGTCCTCGAACGATTGTTTCAACGCGCTGAGATACGCTGCGCCCGTTTCAGGGAAATGAAAATGGCAAACCTCCAAAGAAGCAAATCCTTTGTCGGCAAGCTCCGCAGGAAGCTCGAGCAGCGTAAGATGTTCCGGTTGCTCCTGTACAACCGTTATTTGCGAATGTGTTGATTCATCCCAGCGTGTCCACCTTAATGGACCAAGCAGTCGGTGCAAACTCCAACTCGTAAGTGATAAAAATGGCATATGTTCAACCCTTCCTAGCTGTATTTGCAGGTATCTTACCAAATTCGCATGGCTTAACACCATATGCCATCTCGTCGCTTCATCTCTTATTGTGCTGTTTTGTCTACTTCTTCCACAATCAGGTATCCATTGCCATCAGGATCTTGAAATTGGAAGCAAGTAACACCCAACCGCTTTTCAATTCCCTCCCTATTGAGACCGCCTAACGAACGGACATGTTCAAGGGCAGCTACCAAATCTGGCGATTCAATGATCATAATCGGATTCGTGCGTGCTTCCAACTGGAGCTGCTCAAAGTATTTGCTTTGGGATTGGCTAAGTCGGTTATCATCAATAAGCAAATGAGCGCCGCGATCCATTTGAATCGCTGGCAAATCGCCGAACCGAGGATCTGAACCTGCGCTTCTCCCAAGGAAATCTTCATACCAAGCCGTCGTGTCATCGATATCATCCGCATGCAAGAGGATGCGGCTTATTTTTCGCAGAAAAGCATTGGCAGGCCGAGTCTTCTTAAGACCTAAATCCCGATTCGATTTGCAAACCATGTGAGAGTTAATATTGAAAACGGAAAGATACTCATCTTCGAAAGTATCCGTCAAGACCGTATGAGATTTGTTTTCACAAAATTGATGCGCAGCATGAATATCATCGGTATCGAACATAATGGTCGGCGGAGATCCCCAAGTATTCCTGTCCAGAATAATTTCCGTTCCATCCAAATCAAAAATATAAATACCATGGCTGTCCTCATCAGGTTGAGGAACAATTGGGCGCTGAAACAAGTTCGCATACCATTCTATAGAGCGTTTAAGATCTTGTACGGGAACAAATATAGCTGGCATAAAAGCATTAATCGGATGTGGCATAGTCAATTTCCTCCTTAGTTGATTGTTCAATGTATAGACACAGCGGCTGAATCATTTCTATCACACTTATCCAAAAAGAGATGCAATAAGATGAATGCCCTCTTTTTCAGCCTCCCAGGCTAACATCAGTTCTTCCCTGATCTTGCACATTCGACCTGCATGACTGCCTCCATAACCGAAAGGAAAGCTCGGGTATAAACGTGTGAATGATTGGCTGACTCGCTTATAACACAACGCCGCCTCGACAAGCCGCTGCTTGCGCTGGACGTTGTTGCTGCTATCCGACAGCTCCTGCAAATACAGAGCCGCATGCTCCCGAGATTCAGCTAGAATCGCTACTTGATAGGCATGTCCTTGCAGATCAAGTGAACCATCTTCTACCGCTTCTAACCAGAGACGGTAACCGTCAAGGCCGAAGGCGTAACCATCCAAAGGAGGCTCTTTCCCTCTTGCATGATCAATAATCGCTCGTAGCGATGCCTCCTCTTTTTGAGGAGCTGATACTTTACCGCGGATGCCAAGAACGAACAATGGCGGCTGATCAGCCTTTCGCCCCAACTGGTCATACCGAACTGACCGCTCCTCGCGGCTGTATCCTAGATACATGATTTTCTGTACTTTGTCATCGTAACCATGAACAAACCCAAATTCATTACTTTGCATGTTCCAAATAATTGCGGGGACACCTTGGTCGATAGAACCATGAACGATGGATAAAATATGAACTTGCTGTTCGGGTGTCAGTGTCTTTCGATGAGGACGCCCGAAACAAGTCCCGTTGATGCCTAACCGCTCTAGAATGCGGTATGCGGTGTAACTCCAGTCGAACGTTGAAATCCCTTGTGAATGACAGCTTTTGGCCACGTTCAAACGGAACGCATCGCCCGAGATCCCCATCAACTGCGTATGGGAAATGTTCTCCTCTCCTACTGTCCGAAGTGCCTCACCGATCATCACCGATAAGAAGGCATATGGCTTAGAAAACAGAGGAAGCGGCAATGTTCTGGTGACGGTCAGACCGCTCATCTTCCGAACCTCA
Organism: Paenibacillus sp. 01T422; assembly: GCF_056398785.1. Lineage (NCBI taxonomy): Bacteria > Bacillati > Bacillota > Bacilli > Caryophanales > Paenibacillaceae > Paenibacillus > Paenibacillus sp. 01T422. Next base: position 2,852 of record NZ_JBFTQB010000552.1, read on the forward strand.
AGATAGCGTTCGATTTCCTCGCGGAATCGCTCTTCATTCGCTTTCACCCTCGCGCGAGACAGCAAGTTGTAAATATTGCTTTGCTTCATCCCGAAGCGGGTCGCCAATTCTTCCGTCGTCGCTTCATCAAAAGCGCTAGCGCTCAAAACTTCCCGCGCCTGCTCAGAAAGCGGGCGCATGGAACTGCGAATCAGGTCTTCGCTTTCTTCCCGCTCCTGCCAGACTCTGGGGCTAATCCCCTCGCTCCCGCTGAGCTCTCCCCAACCCGATTCTGGGATTTCCTCCGTAACGTACTCGCTCCGATTAGCAGCCCCACGAATGGAATTCATGGCGATACGGAGAACCATCAACCGAAACCACGCTCCGAATTTCTCCTCGTCTTTTAGATCATTTATTTTATCTTTTACTTTGAGAAAAGCTTCCTGAACCACATCTTCTGCGAGAAATGCATCGCGAACGATGGCCTGCGCCCATGATAAGGCTGCTGTGCGATACGCGCTAATCAGCATCTCAAAAGCAATCGGATCTCCTTCTTTGACACGACGTAGAAGATCGGGTATTTCGCTAGGGTTCCCCACTGGCAACCTCCTGAAATGTTTATTTCCCGTCTATATTCGCCAAGAAGACTGGTTTTCCTACCTTTTTGCACGATAGCTGGATAGATTCCAGGATGGCCAAGTTTTATTCTTTTGATCACCCATTACACGATCTATTGTTTGTTGAACGGAGTTCAGCTCGGGATGCTTGGCCTGCAGCTGCTTCAATGCGGGTACTACATCGGTTGAAAGATTACCTAGGTAATCAAGGTCGATGACTCCCGATTTTTCATAACGTTCCATGTTATTAATGGCGATCCGGTGGTCGAGATTCATATAATTCATCACTAAATAGGCAAGTATGGCCGTGGTTATGTAGGCTCTGGACATCGACATCTTTTCCACCCATATCCGGAAAAATGCGAGAATAAACAAAATGCCAAGGAAGATCATGAACCCATGCACGAGCAGTCTCGTCTGTGTAAATCCATAAGCTTCTTCATATAGCGAAAGCCTTCCATACGCAGAAATTAGCATGACAATCGTGCAGGCTACTAGCAGCGTAAGTAGCGTTTTTCGGATAATTTCTCCTAGTGAAGTGCTTGAGCGAATCCAATGTAAACCAGGGAACAGCAGCGAAACATTGATTAGAGCGACGACGACCAGTTCCGCAAACCCTCTGCGAGCATATTCCGCATAAGCCACACCTGTAGGCAAAAGGCCATCTGCGGCTCCGAATAAATAGGAGAATTGGATGATCGCGAACAGGACATACACGACATTCACACAAACCAGCAGTGTTCCTGCTGTTATTGGGTCAAGCATGGGTTTGTTGCGAACCACGTCAACAGCAGCAGCAGTTTCATCTTTCGTACTGTCAAATGGGTGCGATGCCTCGATAATTTTTGGGAAAAGCAGTCCCCACATGTAGCAAAAAGTGTAAAGAGTGATCGCAACTGCAAGAACGATACGACCTAAACCTGAATACATGCCTCACCATGTCTTGCAAAAAAGTAGCGTGGTACCAGGCGTGTTTGCTATTCCTCGATAGCACGACCGTTTGCATCACCATACAAAGCGGCAGGGCAATCATATTGAGCAGGTGAAAAAAGCTGTTTGCGAACAAGGCATAGGTCAACGCCAGTAAAGCGACAGGCACCATAAGCAGCCATCCCGCTGTACTTTGCCCTTTCCACGGCTCAAATCCGCCTAATCTCCCTTTTATCGAATAAAAATAAAGTCCATAGAAGCCGGCAACGCTTAGAAATACAGAAATGCCCGCTGGTCGGCCGATAAATAAATATTGTACCAACAGTCCGAATAAACAAGCGTACGCTAGCATGTAGCTATATTTCCTTTGCCATGGAGCTGGATCTCTCATTGAACTTTCTCTCCTTTAATCATGACGAAATAGAATTGCAAGGAATTGATAATTCCTGCCTTTTATTGTAACCTTTAAAACAAGAACAAAAAGTGTAAGTTTATTTTCGGTAATTTCATATTTTATGACGGAGGGCAATGGATGAAAATTCGCAAGCATTATTTGACACTTCGCGATGCCTTTCCACAGCTCCATGAAGAGTCTCCGCTGGAGACAACGCTCGAAGAGCTTGCAGCGCAAGTAGACTGCACGCACCGCAACATGGTGCTTCTCCTCAAGCGAATGCAGCAAGAGCAGTGGCTCACTTGGCAGCCCAAAAAAGGCCGCGGCAACCGCTCGACCCTCATTTTTCATATGCGCAAAGAACAACTGCTTCTGGAAGAAGCCAAACAGTTCGTGGCTAAGCAAGACTTACAATCTGCACTTGATTTGCTGCAAACAACCGATCATCCCTCCCACCTTAGAGAGCAGTTCCAAGAATGGTTGTCTAGTCAATTCGGGTTTCGTTCCGAGCTGCAAGGCGATCGGCGATCTGATGTGCTGCGCTTCCCACTGACCCAAACCATTCATGCGTTAGATCCCGCTTCCATCCATTACGCCGGGGAATCTCATCTGGTGAACCAGCTCTTCGATGGTCTCGTTCGGATGGATTCAAAGGGTGAGCACATCGTGCCCCATTTGGCGCATGCCTGGGAGGTTGATGAAACGAGAACCGTGTGGACGTTGTATCTTCGAAAAGGAGTGCGCTTTCACCATGGTCGCGAAATGTCCGCCAGGGATGTCAAATATGCGCTGGAAAGACTGCAGCGCTTAGCGCCGCGCGGGCTGTACAGCTGGGCATATGCGGGAATCAAGCAGATTTCCTGCCCAAAYGACACAACAGTTATCATCCAATTAGTTGAACGCAATGAATTGTTTTTGGGATTCTTGAGCACGAATCGAGCTGCGATTGTTCCTGAAGACGCGTGTGAAGCATCCGGTGGTTGGATGGGTACGAACCCTATCGGGACAGGTCCTTTTCGCTTAGCGGGTCATGAACATGGCATTTGGATACTGGAGGCATTTCCTGCGTATTTTCAAGGCAGAGGTTTCTTGGATCGTGTTGAAGTGTGGACACTGCCAGAGAATGAACATCTGTCTGACTCCGATCAGAAGCAGCCTTTTCAACTCATGCACAATGTGCGAATTTCGGACATGGATGCTCAGCGCTGGCAGCAAGTGCGACAATCCGGAATGACCACGAAATTCATGACAGTGAATGAGAGGAAAGAAGGCCCTCTTCGGAATCCTCTCTTACGCAAAGCTCTCGGCTTGGCATTAGATCAAGCCTATTTATTAGAGCAGCTTTCCGGGGATGTGATCGAAGCAGCGAGTTCTTTTTTCCCGAAGTCAGCGATAGAGGAAGATGTACATGCAAAGGAAAATGACAATTCTTCACTTCCTTTTCCACCACCACCGACATTTGAGCAGCTGATCCAATCGGCTGGTTATCAAGGGGAGACGCTTACACTTGCTACAATTCCGCAATACGAGCAGGATGCGCTTCTTTTGCAGAAAATGTACGCATTATCCGGCATCAAACTCCAAATCATGCTTATTCCTGCGGAACAGTTCAATGGCGAGCTGCGCATGTCGGCTGATCTTGTTCTTTTCGCCATCATGATAGACGAGCACCGCGAATTGCGTCTTTACGATATGTACAAAAGCATGCAGCAGCATGCGGCGCCTGAGGTGCAGTCTCTGCTCGATGACAGCTTGCAACTGCTGCGTTACGAAATTGACCCAATACGCAGAAAAACGCTGCTCGAGCAGTTAGAATCCCAGCTCAAGCAGCGTTACAG
>NZ_JBFTQB010000553.1:0-7851 GCF_056398785.1 Paenibacillus sp. 01T422
ACATTGTATTGTGTGCTTGTGCGACCAGATGATTCAAATAAACGGTAGTTTCATCAGCGGGCGAATGGGTTTGGAGAGTGGCTAAATGCGCTGAAGCTGTTTTGTAAAGCTCAGTAAACTTGTTCACGTGACTGGCCTGCAAGCTGCGTTTTCTCTTACTAAGCTGAAGCAGCAACTGCTCTAGCTCCGTCCATTGGGATTTGTGTTCTCGAATAAAGCGCGAGATGTCCATAAAAGCCTCCTAAGCGTTTAACAGCTAGCTCTAGCGAAACCCTATGTGGTTAATGTAGGCTGAGGTTTGCTGTAATCTGTTCATTTTATCATAGGAAAGTCTTAAATTACCATAATTATGCAACGTTAAGGAGATGTTATGAACGAGTCTCTGGATAAAGAAGTGACGGTCATCACCCCTGAGCAGGTGCAATTGCAATTTCARACYGCMGGMATTGGCAGCAGGGCGKTAGCGCATCTGTTGGATTGCCTTATTTTATTAATCGTAAATGTCCTGTTGTTCGTGTTCGTTATTTTGGTGAGCAGGTTATACTCTGGCAGTTGGCTGCCTGCGCTTGCGGATTATTTATTGGCAATTAGCATTGTTTTATGGATTATATTGAACCTGGGTTATTTCATATGTTCGGAAGCTTTTATGGGCGGTCAAACACTGGGGAAACGAAAATTGGGGATGCGCGTCATTCAAAACAATGGCCAGTCGGCAACACTTTTATCCATTATCATTCGTAATCTGTTTCGTTTGCTGGATATGATGCCTGCTTTCTATTTCGTGGGAGTTCTCAGCATGTTCTTAAGCTCGAAGGATAAGCGGGTCGGCGATATGGTTGCTGGTACCATGGTTGTGATTGAAGCGCGATTTGAACGGATAAAACGGCGAAAACAGCTTGAAAAGGCCATCGCACGCAAGAACTATCCTGAGATTGTATTGCATGTAGAGGAGAATCTCAGGCAGGAGGTTACGGCTAAGGATTGGCAGCTGTTGCAGGCTTGGGTTGAAAGAGTACCTACCATGCCTAATGCGAGGTTGGCAGAGCTGGCTGCGCCTATTGCGCACTATTTTGCGATAAAATTAGATCTAGATTCTGCGATCACTTATGATGCTTCTGCGTTCCTGATCAAGCTTTATGAGACTCTGCGCGAGGATTGGGAAGTGTGAGGTAGGCGGTATGGTGGGCGAGGCGATGGCATGGAACAGAGCATGGCGGAACAGAGCGGAGCATGGCGGAACATGACGGAACGAGCAGAGCATGGTGGAACAGGGCGGAACAGAACAGAACAGAACAGAGCAGAGCAGAACGGAATGGAACAGAGCAGGGCAGAACAGAGAAGAGAAGAGAAGAGAAGAGAAGAGAAGAGTAGAGTAGAGTAGAGTAGAGTAGAGTAGAGTAGAGTAGAGTATGGTGGAGCATGGCAGGACAGGACAGGACAGAACAGAACAGAACAGAAACACATAGAACATAGAATCGTAGCACAAAGTACATAGTGAATAGCACACAGCACGTGACATCTGGCATCGAATTGTTGATCAGACATCCATGCGAGTTGAAGGAGGAGCAGTATGGGAACGACGGCTATAGTAGCGGGCGGTACAGGATTAGTAGGCCGGGAATTGATCAGGCTGCTGCTGGAAGGCCCTAGGTACGATAAAATTATCGCGCTTGTTCGTAGGGACATCCAAGTCCTTCATCTGCGGGGAAGCGAGAAGTTGGTCCAAGTGAAGACAGACTACAGCCAATTGGATACGGATTTGGGCCCTGCGGTTATGTCCGTTATGACTGGTGCTCACGTGTTTTGCACATTGGGGACGACTATTAAGAAAGCTGGCTCTCAAGAGCAATTTCGCAAAGTAGACTTCGAATTTCCGATGAAGCTGGGTGAGATCGCTGGCAAGGGGAAGGCAAGTGTCTTTGCTATTGTGACTGCGATGGGGGCGAATAGTGCTTCCTCTATATTTTATAATCGGGTAAAAGGCGATGTCGAGCAGGGGCTGCGGACGCTGAACCTTCGCTCACTGTATATGCTTCGTCCCTCTCTAATTCTAGGAGATCGTGATGAGGTTCGAGTAGGTGAGCAGCTGGGAAGCATCGTTTCACGCGCGATTTCTCCGCTTATGATTGGCGGGCTTCGGACTTACCGCCCCATCCAAGCGAGCAAGATTGCAGCTGGATTAATAGCTTGCGCCCAAATGGGCGAGACAGGGAAGGTTGGAGGTTGCTCCGAATGAGATTTTGGCTGAATCTCTGGTGAGGGTTCTGAATGGTGTTACGGATGGGAATCTTAGCGGGGGACCGAATCAGATTCTGAACGGGGTTCTCAATTGGATTCCGAGCGCAGTACCGAATGAGATTCTGGACGGCGTACTCAATTGGAATCCGAGCGCAGTACCGAATGAGATTCCGATTGTGGATATCGACGAGCCATCTCCTTCCTGATATGATGAAAGACGTTACATATCAACGTGCCAAAATTGTTTTGGGGAAAGTAGGTTTTATATTATGATCGATCACATTGTGCTTGTAAAATTCGGAGAAACAACTACGCAGGAGCAGCTTCAAGAAGTCGTCGACCGCTTTAAAGCGCTTCGCCCTCATCTGACGGGGATCGTCGATATTCAAGCTGGTATTAACTTCTCGGAGAAAAATAAAGGATACCAAGTGGTTCTGTCGGTTCGTTTCGAGGATCGCGCTGCGCTTGAAGCATATGGTCCAAATCCGGAGCACCAAGCGGTTGCTGCGTATATTCGCGAGGTAGGCCGTGAGGATAGTCTGATTGTTGATATTGAGATTTAGGAGGGCAAGTCGCCTCCTACCTACGGGTAATTGGGCAACTTGCTTGTCAGTTAACTGGAAAAATTCCCGTTAATTACCCCTGCGAACCGGGGATTCAAGGAATAACTGGAAATAGTACCTCTAAAACAGCCATTGTTCTTATTATTCTGCTTAACGCAGCTAATTAACGGTAGAAATTCCTGTTATACGACTTGGCAGCGATGAAATGCTGGAAATTAACAGTATTAATTCCATTTACTATTAATGATGTTAAAACCGCAAAAGGGTTATCTCAAAAGGTCAGGAATGACCTATGGGATAGCCCTTTTTGGCTGTATGAAGGCTAGCAAGAGGAACTATGATCCTCTATTCTCGGAATTATAGGGTATGGGCTAATTAGAGGGAACTATGATCCGCTATTTTGTCCGATTTAGCCAGAAAAAAGGGTTTTCGGGGCAAATAGGACCCTGTAGTTCCGCTATTCTCTGATATTCGGCTATTTCGGTAGAATAACGCCCTGTAGTTCCCCAGCCCGCAGAAAAAGGGGAGTCAATGTTGTTTGTTTACAGGGGAGTCAATGTTGCTAGTCCGCAAGGGAGTCAATACTGTGTGTCCACAGGGACGTCAATACCGTGTGCTCGCAGGGAAGTCAATGTTGTTGTTTGCAGGGCAGTCAACGTTGTTCGAAGAGTCAATGTTGTTTATCCGCAAGGGAGTCAATACTGTGTGTCCACAGGGACGTCAATGTTGGCTGCGTATCCACCCACTAGACTCCCCTCCCCGTCAGCTCCTTCCGGTACACCGAAGGCGCGCTGCCGCTCCATTTGTGAAACTGCTTGGAGAAATAAAGCGCATCGTTGAAGCCGACAGACGAGGCCACCTGGTCGATGGTCATGGATGTTTCCAAAAGCTGCTTGGCGCGTTCCATGCGGATTTTGAAAAGGTACTGCATGGGCGCGAGGCCAGTGGCTTGTTTGAACATTTTGCACAAGTAGGTTCGGTGATAGCCCAATGTGCGCGCGAGCTGCTCGATGGAGACGACCTGGGTGTACTGCAGCTCCAGATAGCGGACCGCCTGACTGACTTGCCGCTGGATCTCCGTTTCGGTGGCAGGCTTGGCCTTTATCTGATGAGCGCCAGCCCGGCCAAGCTCGCGAAGAAGCAGACGAAGCCAGCCTCCGGCTTCGATATCTTCAAGCGCCGGATACATCGACTGCTGAAAGCTGGAGCGGATTCGGCGGTAGTAGTGACGCATGGAGCGGGGGATGCTCCATGAGATGACGGCATTTTGCGGGGAAACGCCGATTTGAGAGAGCATCACGCCAGCTGCGTACCCCGTGAAGGCCACCCAAGAATAATGCCAGGGATTCTCGGCATCCGCCGTATATCGAAACAGCTCCCCAGGGTAGATGATGAACGTGTCGCCTGCTGCGCAGTGGTAGGTTCGGTTGTGCATCTCGAAAGTGCCGTTACCAGAGTGCACGGTGTGAACCAGATAGTAATCGTGGACACCAGGCCCTGTATTGTGCAGGGCAATAGGCTTCCCTTCCCCGCTAAAAAGCACGGAAAGTTCGCTATTGCTCTCAATAATATCAAAAAAACAAGTGGCAGCACGTCTGTCATTCATGCGTATACGGACCGCAAGGAAGCTTTGCGGGGTGCGAAATATGTCGTAAACGCTATTCAAGTAGGTGGCTATGATCCATGTACGATTACGGATTTTGAAATTCCGAAAAAGTATGGCTTGCGACAAACAATTGCAGATACAGTTGGTATTGGCGGTATTTTCAGAAATCTGCGGACGATTCCGGTTATGCTTGATTTTGCTGCCGATATTCGTGAGGTATGCCCAGATGCTTTGTTCCTAAACTACACGAATCCAATGGCTGTATTAACCAATGTGATGAACACGTATGGCGGAGTTCGCACGGTTGGCCTATGTCACAGTGTACAGGCCTGCATCCCTGAGCTGTTCAAGAGCCTTGGCATGGAGAAGGAAGGCGTCAAAGCCAAAATCGCCGGCATCAACCATATGGCTTGGTTGCTTGAGGTAACGAAGGATGGCGTCGATTTGTACCCGGAAATCAAGAAACGGGCGATCGAGAAGCAGAAGGGAAAACATAAGGATATGGTCCGTTTTGAAATGATGCTGAAATTCGGTCATTACATTACGGAATCCTCCGAGCACAACGCGGAATATCATCCGTACTTCATCAAACGGAATTATCCGGAGCTGGTTGACCGCTTCAATATTCCGTTAGACGAGTACCCGCGCCGCTGCATCGAGCAGATCAGCCGTTGGAAGAAAATGCGCGAGGATCTCGTGAACGATACGAACTTAACACATGCGCGTTCCCATGAGTATGCTTCTTACATTTTCGAAGCCATTGAGACAGATGTTCCGTTCAAAATCGGCGGCAACGTGATGAATACTGGCTTAATTACGAATCTACCGCGCGAAGCATGCGTGGAAGTACCTTGTCTGGTTGACCGCAACGGGGTTACACCAACTTATGTTGGGGATCTGCCGCCACAGCTTGCGGCGCTCAACCGTACGAACATCAATACGCAGCTATTGACGATTGAAGCGGCAATTACACGCAAACGTGATCATATTTATCACGCAGCTATGCTTGATCCACATACATCCGCTGAGCTATCGATGGATGACATCGTCGCGATGTGCGACGAGTTGATTGAAGCGCATGGCAGCTGGCTGCCTGAGTTCTCCTAAGCATATCTATAACAGAAGAAGGCCATGGCGTATGTCTGACATACCCATGACCTTCTTTTTTTCTTGTTTCAGCCGCCAAACGCATCGCGAAATGCACTATTTAGAACCGCCAACTCGACGTTCCAAATGGGAGCAAGTTCAGGCCCTACGTTGATGTCAAACCAGTCAGAAAGCGCTTTGCGGTTGGAGCCGTTTTCCACGATGAAGGGGAGATTGAGCATGACCTTCTGCACATATAGCTCCTCGGCCTCTTTAATTTGCTCCGGGGAGAGCCATATTTTCAACCGTTTCACGGTCCGGTACAATTCCTTGCTGCAAGCTCTCCGAATGCTGCGCGCATTGGGAAATTGCTGTTTATGTTTTTCACCTTGTTTGTTATTAATCATGACGGCATCCACACTCCTCTATGCTATTTGTATGCATAAAGTGGGCGTAGAGCCACTCGGGATAAGAGGCCAAGGAGCCCAAGTTGAGCGGCATAGCTGTAAAAGTTCGTTAATCGACTACGAGGTAGCCGATCATGGGTCCGTTATGGGCGATATCGGCATGTGTCATACAAATAATGCGGTACGTGCCTTCCTGATCGGCAGTGAAATGAACGATGGTTTCTTTTCCCTTTTTGACCTCACCGCTAATGTTGAGTCCTTCAATGAGAAAAGGATGGCTGTCACCGTTGACACCATAAATGCTGAGTTTGATTCGTTCACCTTTTTGAATGAAAACGGTGCCGGGGTCCCAGCGGTAAGCTTCGATCGTTTTTCCATCTTTGGTGGTCGATTTGAACTCACCTACAACCATTTGAATGGTTCTTTCGGGCATAGGCTCGGCTAGTGTCGGGACGATTTTTCCGCGGTTCATATAGAGAACGCCCGAGAGAATTAGCAGCAGTACGACGGCTGCCAGATAGAGATGCTTGCGCTTAATAATCCATACTTGGGACATAGGGCCCGCCTCCTGTACAAACATTCTTGTACATTTTATGCAGAGGCTTGTCAGCACATGATTATTCTTTCCTATTTTGCTGGCTATAAGTGGGTGAAACTGGTTGACGAGAGCCCGTCTGTGTTAGAATGGAGGGTAGAAATCGGATGGATCATAGAGGGAGAGAGGGTTCAGGAATGGGTGAGTTGATTCACAATATTTTGCTTTACTTGGAAGGGCTTGGCTATTGGGGGATTTTCCTCGGACTGATGCTGGAAGTGATTCCGAACGAGCTGCTTCTTGCCTATGCGGGCTATTTGGTATCCAAAGGTGAAATTAATTTCTATGGCGCGATTGTTTGCGCGGTTATCGGCGGGACACTGGCCCAAATCGTGCTTTATTGGATCGGACGTTATGGTGGCAGACCTTTCCTGGAGAAGTACGGCAAATACTTGCTGATCAGTAAGCATCATATCGATGTTGCTGAGGCGTGGTTCAACCGCTACGGTACGGGCATGATTTTTACAGCAAGATTCATTCCTATCGTCCGTCACGCTATATCCCTTCCGGGTGGCATGGCCAAAATGCCGCTTGGCAAATTTACACTTTACACAGCTGTAGCACTTATTCCTTATTCCTTTCTCTATGTTTACTTGGGGATGAAGCTCAAAGATAACTGGGAAACGATTGATGAGATGGCAGGGCCGTACATAAAACCACTAATTATTGCAGCGATTGTTTTAACACTATTGTATGTGGGATATCAACTTTATTTGAAAAGAAAAGCGAAAGTTTAGCAATCTGGATTTGCGCATTCGATTCAATTTGTTACAATAATAGGGAAGAAATACGAAAATGGAGGGACTTTGATCAACGTTCAGAGATCCCTATATTAGGAGGATGAGTAGCGATGAGTACGAATCTTGCAAGCAAATTGCGCACAGGCTTAAAGCCACAGAAATTCATTGACGGCATGGAGAAAAATAAAGAGAAATTTTTGGATTACTACAACGGATTTGCATGGGATAATGAAGAGGATAAGGAATATTTCGATTCTCTAAATAACCGTGACGATCTGCGCTGTGTCATTATTGCTGCGGATTGGTGTGGCGATGTTGTTCGCAACGTACCTGTCGTATTCAAAGCGCTGGAAAACAGCGGTGTGCCTGTGGAAGTGCTGATTATTGAGCAAAACTACGACGTAATCGATCAGTTCCTGACAAGTGGCGGTCGTTCGATTCCAATCGTTGTGTTTACAGATACTGGCGGCTTTGTACTTGGACATTGGGGCCCACGCCCGACAAATGTTCAAGCGGTCATGACGCAGTTCAAACAAGAAAATCCAGATCGCGAAGCGTCAGATTATAACGAAAAAATTCAAGTAGCCAGAGCCGAAATGGGCCGTCAATATGGTGA
>NZ_JBFTQB010000554.1:0-4362 GCF_056398785.1 Paenibacillus sp. 01T422
GCTCTAGATGCTGTGAAGCAATCAGGTAAAGTCCGCTATATTGGCGTTGCCGGATTACCGCTAACGGTATTTGAGAAATCGCTGGCCGTGAAAGAACTGGACTCGGTATTGTCTTATTGTCATTATTCTTTAAATGATACATCTTTGCTAGATTTAGTGCCGCTGGTTGAGCAGCAACGGATCGGACTGGTGAATGCCTCGCCCCTGTCCATGGGTCTGCTCAGTACTAGACCTGCTGCATCTTGGCATCCGGCGCCAGCTGATATTCATCGGCTCTGCAAGGAAGCGGCGGAATACTGTGCAAGCAGAGGCGTGGAAATTGCGAAGCTAGCGGTCCAATATTCGACGGCGAATGAGCGGATTCCAACGACGTTGGTCAGCACGGCGAGTCCGGAAAACATCAGCAAGAACATCGCATGGACAGATGAGCCACTGGATACAGAGCTGCTGCAAGAGGTTCTGGACATTTTGCAACCGATTCACAATAGGTCATGGGTCAGCGGAAGACCTGAATATAACGAAAAAGTTAACCTATAAAGGAGGGATTACATTGAAAGCGATCGTCTGTGAACAGATTGAGCAGTTTAGTTTTGTAGAAATGCAGGAGCCTATTGTCAAAGCAGGGGAAGCTATCGTTCGTATCAGAAGAATCGGGATCTGCGGGACGGATTTACACGCCTACAAAGGGAATCAGCCATTCTTCAGCTACCCGCGCATATTAGGTCATGAGCTCTCTGGGTATATTGAGGAAATTGGCGAAGGTGTCATGGGACTGCAAGCTGGCGACCAAGTCAGCATCGTTCCTTATCTGCACTGCGGGACATGCATCGCATGCCGCAATGGGAACACGAATTGCTGCATCGATATGAAAGTGCTGGGGGTTCATACGGATGGAGGCATGAGAGAGCTGATTGCCGTACCTGCCAGCCATCTCATTAAGACAGATGGACTGACGCTGGATGAAGCAGCTATGCTGGAGCCGCTTAGTATCGGTGCTCACGCTGTGCGGAGATCAGGACTTCGCGCAGGCGAAACTGTGCTCGTTATTGGTGCAGGGCCGATTGGACTTGGCGTCATGGTCCTGGCGAAGCAGGTTGGCGCTACCGTCATTGCCATGGATATCAACGATGAGCGGTTAGCGTTTTGCCGTAAGTGGGCAGGTGTCGATCATATCGTGAATGCGCTGCAGCAGCCGAAGGAGCAGCTGGCTGAGCTCACGAATGGTGATATGCCCACAATTGTCTTCGATGCGACAGGGAATGCGCGCTCCATGACGGATGCTTTCGGACTTGTCGCGCACAGCGGCAAGCTGGTATACGTTGGCCTCGTGAAGGCGGACATTACCTTCCATGATCCTGAGTTTCACAGGCGGGAGCTCACGCTGATGGGCAGCCGCAACGCAACGATGGAAGATTTTGATACGGTGCGTGAAGCACTGAAGAATGGTGTCATTGACATTGAGAGTTATATTACGCATCGCGCAGACTTTGAGGACATGATCGGCCAGTTTGAGACTTGGCTCAAACCGGAGTCTAAGGTGATTAAAGCGATCGTTTGTTTGTAAATGAAGAAGGTGCGCTCAACTGCTTGATGGCAGGTAGGCGCGCCTTTTGCTTTTATCCAACTCCAAAGATCATAGATTGACATATAGACATCATCTATAGCAAGTATCGAAACTATCGATTTTTTTAATGCTCTGACTATCCTTATAATAGAGATAAGCAGCAGCACACAAGAAATAGATGGAGGGATAACTGTTGAAACAGACAACTGTTGGTATTGAAGAGTTAAGTATCAATGCAATTCGCACACTAACGATTGACGCTGTCGAGAGAGCCGCAATGGGTCATCCCGGCATGCCGATGGGTGCCGCTCCTATGGCTTACGCCCTATGGACACAACACCTCAAACATAATCCAGCCGATGCCAAATGGGTAGATCGAGATCGCTTCGTTCTTTCTGCGGGACACGGCTCAATGCTGTTATACAGCCTGCTGCACTTAAGCGGCTATGGCCTAACTTTGGATGATATCAAAGAATTCCGCCAATGGGGAAGCCTTACACCAGGACATCCGGAATATGGTCATACAGTTGGTGTAGAAGCTACTACGGGACCGCTTGGTCAAGGCGTGGCGATGGCTGTCGGTATGGCGATGGCTGAAGCGCATCAAGCTGCTGTATATAACAAACCGAACTTCCCGATTGTTGATCATTATACGTATGCGATTTGTGGTGACGGCGATTTGATGGAAGGTGTTTCCTCAGAGGCTGCGTCCTTAGCAGGTCACTTAAAATTGGGTAAACTAATCGTGCTTTATGATTCTAACGACATTTCACTTGACGGAGATTTGAACATGTCATTCTCCGAGAATGTTCGTACACGTATTGAATCTTATGGCTGGCAATACTTGCGCGTGGAAGAGCAAAATAATATCGAAGCGATTTCCGCTGCGATCGCAGAAGGTAAGGCTGATACAAGCCGCCCGACGCTGATTGAGATCAAAACAACCATCGGTTACGGCTCACCGAACAAAGCAGGCAAAGGCGGCCACGGCGGTACGCACGGCTCGCCGCTTGGCAAAGATGAGCTGCTCCTGACGAAGCAGGCGCTGGGTTGGCCGCTTGAGCCGGATTTCTATGTGCCGGCTGAAGTGTACGAGCACTTCGCCCACTACAAAGAGTTGGGCGGCAAGGCTCAAAACAGCTGGGAGCAGCTGTGGAACAGCTACCAGGCTGCTTATCCCGAGCTCGCTAAGCAGTTCGAGATCGCAAGCAGCGGCACACTTCCGGCCGATTGGAACGCCGATGTGCCGCGCTACACACCAGAGAGCGGCGCGATCTCTACGCGCACCGCGTCCGGTAAAGTGCTCAACGGCCTGGCGAAGCGGGTTCCACAACTGGTCGGCGGTTCCGCCGATCTAGCGAGCTCCAACTTCACCATGCTGAACGACGACGCGGCATTCAGCGCCGCGAATTACAGCGGCCGCAACTTCTGGTTCGGCGTCCGGGAATTCGCCATGGGCGCAGCGCTGAACGGCATGCTGCTTCATGGCGGGATAAGAGCCTTCGGTGGCACGTTCCTCGTGTTCAGTGATTACTTGCGCGGCGCAATTCGTTTATCCGCGCTGATGAAGCTTCCTGTTGCGTATGTCTTCACGCACGACAGCATTGCTGTCGGCGAGGACGGCCCGACGCATCAACCGATCGAGCAGATCCCATCCTTGCGGATGATTCCGGATCTGACGCTGTTCCGTCCTGCGGACGCAAATGAAACGGCTGCGGCTTGGGAGTATGTCCTGCAAGCGCAAGAAGGCCCATTCGTGTTCGCGTTGTCCCGTCAGAATTTGCCAGTGCTGCCTGGCACAGACAAGCTTGCTTATGCTCATATCGGGCAAGGTGCTTATGTACTGGCTGAGGCTGCTGCTGGTGCTGTGCCTGATGTTCAGCTCATTGCAACAGGCTCCGAAGTTAGCTTAGCACTTGACGTGAAGAAGCAGTTGGCGCAATATGGAATTGGAGCAAATGTCATTTCCATGCCAAGCCGTGAGCTGTTTGAGCAGCAATCTTTGGACGTGCAGCAGGCGGTACTTAATCCGAATGTGAAAGCCAATGTCGTCATTGAGATGGCATATCCTGCTGGATGGGAAGAGATTACGGGTGGCGAAGGTTTTGTCGTGGGTATCCGGAAATTCGGAGCATCCGCGAAGGCAGATCGCGTAATTCGTGAATATGGTTTTACCGCAGAAGCAATCGTACAACAAATTAGACAGAAGTATTTCCAAGATTAACCCAAAACGGGAGAAAAGGTAGGGATACACTATGAAATTGTTTATCGACACAGCCAATGTAGAAGAAATTCGTAAAGCTCACGCGTTAGGTGTTGTTGCAGGGGTAACGACCAATCCTTCCCTTATTGCCAAAGAAGGCAGAGATTTCTTCGAAACTGTACAAGAAATCGTTTCTATCGTAGGGGATGTTCCAATTAGCGCAGAAGTTGTTTCCTTGAAAGCAGAAGAAATGGTCGAGCAAGGCAAGAAATTGGCTAAAATTAGCCCGAACATTGTCATCAAGCTGCCCATGACTCTTGATGGTCTTCAAGCGACTAGCGTGTTCAGATCACTCGGAATTCCTACGAACGTCACTTTGATCTTCTCCTCGACGCAAGCTCTGTTAGCTGCTCGCGCAGGTGCAACATATGTTTCACCATTTATCGGTCGTTTGGACGATATTAACCAAGTCGGGATGAACCTGATTAAGGAAATCAGCCAAATTTTCCAAGTGCATAACATCAAATCCGAAATTATCTCGGCCAGCGTCCGTCACTCCGCACACGTGATTGAAGCCGCGCTTGCAGGGTCACAT
>NZ_JBFTQB010000555.1:0-4356 GCF_056398785.1 Paenibacillus sp. 01T422
TTCGTAGAGTCCTGAGCGATTAAACTAATCTCTTTCACGCCTTGTGAAGCCAGATTAGCTACTTCCGCTACAACGGAATCCATGCTTCTGCTCTTGAAACTACCGCGCATGATCGGAATACTGCAGAATGTGCAGGCATTATCGCAGCCTTCAGCAATTTTCACATACGCTGTATATCTAGGCGTTGTAACAAGCCTTGGCAGGTCCGCATCATAGTTAAATACCGGATTCCCAACAAGAACCGGTCTTTTCCCGCGCAGAGCCTCGTCAACGATATGATTGATTTTATCAAAATCTCCCGTTCCCACGATCCCGTCAATCTCTGGCATCTCATCCATCAGCTGCTTTTTGTAACGCTGTGTCAAGCAACCTGATACGATAAGCGCTTTAAGATTTGCTGTTTCTTTCAATTCTGCCATATCCAAAATTGTATTTACGGATTCTTCTTTCGCTGCATCAATGAACCCGCAAGTGTTCACGATAATGACAGTGGCATCTTCCTTGTTATCTACAAGTTGAAAACCACGCCCATGTATTAATCCAGCCATAATCTCGGAATCGACCATATTCTTCTCGCATCCGAGGGTAACTACTTTAACCTTTTCTGTCATGAACGAAACAACCTCCAATAGTCCTAAAAACACTCCCTACAAGTATAATACAAGCCCTATAGGGTGTCAAAATGTAAAAACCCCCTTGCAGCAGGGGGCTTCTCTCTCAATAACATGGTATGTATGCCTATTTTAAATTTACAAATTGCAAATCAAGAGGAATATCCGCCTTGCGAAGTAAAGTAATAACAGCCTGCAAATCATCACGGCTCTTGCCCGTTACCCGAATTTGATCTCCTTGTACTTGCGTTTTCACTTTAAGCTTAGAATCACGAATCAGGATGTTGATTTTTTTCGAATTTTCTTGATCGACACCTTGTTTCATGCTGATTTTCTGTCTAACTGTTGAGCTCGCAGCTGGTTCAACCTTGCTGTAATCGAGATTTTTGATCGAAATCCCGCGTTTCGTCATTTTGGCATGCAGGATATCAAGAACATTCTGAAGCTTAAACTCGTCATCTGAAGTAACGACTAATTGATCCTTATCTAACTTAATGCTGCTTTTGCTGCCCTTAAAATCAAAGCGGGTGGCAATCTCTTTTTCAGCCTGTTGAATGGCGTTATTTAACTCCTGCATATCCACCTTGGATACAATATCAAACGAACTTTCTGAACTCATCTTAGACTAAACACCCTTYCCATCAAATTACAATAGCATTATAGCAAGAAGTCTTATAAAAAGAAACATCCCGCAGCCCCACGGCCTAGGATGTCTCTTGAAGAAATTATTTCATTACCCGGGAAAGCGCAGGAACTGTCAAAATGCTAGTTTTTTTGCAAGTTCAGCTGTACACGCTTTGGATTAGGCGTATCACCAACAGGAACCACGGTGCCATTCACAGTAAGCTCTAGCGCACTTGCTGCTCCAACATTCAGATAGGCGGAACTTGTCAAATCGAAGGCGTCAGTATCGCCTTCTTTGTAAAGCTTTTGTCTTAACATGTCCTTACCGCCCCCATCTGTAAGAGCATCAACTCGAATCCAGCAGGAACCGTTTATTTTCATCTGAATGTTTAAATTCGCAGTACCAATAATCGTGTAGTTATCTACGCCTTTTTCGTTGCTGCTAAATTTAACTTGTACCGCTGGTGGTGTTGGTGCCGGTGTTGGGGTCGGAAGAGGTTCCACTTTACCTTCACTGGAGGCATTCGTTGAAGTAGTCGGAGTCGTTCCTGCCCCGGGATTCGTAGTATCCGTAATTCTCGGAGACTGCGTTTGAGAAGGCTTTTCCCCTGCCGGTGTTCCCTTGTAATTCTTATATGTATAATAGTACACAATTCCGAAAATGAGCAAAATGAAACAAATAAACATGACGCTTGAAGCCCAACGGCTCATTTTCTCCGTATTACGAACACTCGTTCGATTCTTCCGAATTGTTTCTACTACCGGTTTTTCCACGACTGGAGAAGGATTCGTTGTTTGGTACATATTCAGCACTTCAGTTGGATCCAGTCCTACTGCTTCTGCATAGCTTTTGATAAAAGCTCGTACATAAAAGCTGCCTGGCAGAACTTTATAGTTTCCTTCTTCAATGGCTTCAAGGTAGCGTTTACGAATTTTTGTAACTTCCTGCAAATCGTCGAGCGAAATCTTTCTTTCCAATCGTGTCTTGCGTAAAATGTATCCAAGATCAGACATAATGGTCACCTCCCCACGGGAATCTCATTAGTTAATGACGTTACAAACCTTAAAATGGTTCGGATGTGTACGTAAATGAATCGTAATTGATTTCCTCATCCGGACTATTTCGAAGCTCAATAATATAATCAAAGTGATTATAAGTGTATTCAGATTCGCGAATAAATATATCCGGGTGCTCGATCACCTTTGTTGAAGGCATCGCCATGATATCCTGCAAAAGGCTATGATGCTTCTCATTCGAACGAATCGTGGAAACGATTCCGTCAATAATGAATACATTATTAGCGGTCATCTCGTCTTCAGATAATTGGCTACGAACCGTTTGTCGAAGTAATGTGGAAGAAACAAAAGTCCAACGTTTATTGGCACACACACTTCCAGCAATAATTGACTCCGTCTTGCCAACGCGAGGCATGCCGCGAAGCCCAATTACATGATTTCCGTCCCGTTTGAATACCTCACCAAGGAAGTCAACCAATAGCCCTAATTCATCACGAGTAAAACGGAATGTTTTGCGATCGTCCGAATCGCGTTCGATATAACGACCATGACGTACAGCCAAAATATCCACGAGTTTAGGTGGACGCAATGCCGTAATAGTAATATTATCTACTTTTCTCAGCATTTTACCCATTAAGTCAATTTTTTCTTCATCATTAGTTTGAAGAAGCATACCACGCGTACGATCTTCAACACCATTAATGGTTACTATATTAATATCCAGCATCCCCATTAAGGAAGCGATATCCCCTAATAACCCGGGACGGTTTTTGTGAATCTTATACTCCATATACCATTCTTTAACGTCCAATCCTTCCACCTCATCGCAATATCTATAACGTTCTTTTTATTGGCTCTTCAAATAAATTCTACAAATTTCGCCATTTTCCTTCTGTAAAAAGGCATTAATTTATTTCATCTTGAGTTCAGTGAGCTCTTTTTCATTGTAATTCAAAAGACCTTTCTGCCATGACTTACTCGTCATTGCAAGAAGCCGGTCATCCAGAATTTGTGGCCAGTTTAGCTCAGCAGATAAAGAATTAGAGACATCCATCGCAGATACACCAAGCGTTTTTACTTTTTGCAGCTGCGCTTCTGTTGCAGGAGAATAGAAAATAATCCAAGTAGCAGCATGCTGTCTCGTTTGAAATGTTAATTGATGGAACCATTGTTCATTATTATCAAGCAAAACAATGTGGTCCGCTTCTTCCGAAGGTGCCCATGCAGAAGGAATTGGGCGATCACTTCGCGTCACCCACTCCACAGTGACATTCTGAGCCAAGAGATTTTGAATCCATTGATTCTTCAAGTTTTCAATCTGCTGAGAATCAATTTGCAACAAAGCAGCCTGGTCAATGGCTGTGCTCGCATTCCCGTTAACATCCAGCTGACTCTGTAATAATGTCCATTTACCCGGATTTAAGCCTTGCTGAATCACCCCATTTGCCGATGGGAACAAATCGTTGCCGATAACATATATGTAATCGTACGAGCTTGCTTTCAATTTCGTGAGCACACGATCATCCACTGCACTCAAATCGTTCATCCAATCATATGCGATATAATTGGCATCTCTCCACTTTTGAAGTGCACTCCCTACAGACTGCTTCGCAGTTGGAGATAAATTAACGCTCGAAAGCATCAAGACAGACAATTTCTTATCCAAGAGCTCCTGCTTAATAACAGGAATACCTCGATTTCCACAGCCAGCAACAAGGAAAGATAAGAGCAAAAACATAAGCATGGAACGTTTGATAATCATAAAATTCGATTCCTTTCTACCTAAGAAAGCGTGCAAAAGCCTCCGAAAGAGGAGGCTTTCACATAGTACACTATTGAATTGTAAAACGGTTATTAACCTTTGTCTACTAATTTTACCATGAGGCGTGCAAGCGTACGTTTATCCTGCTCATCCCCAGCATCCCACAGCTCTTTGAGCACACGTTCCTGCTCATTTTCCGGATCAACTTTATTAGATAGGAATTCACCAATTTGAAAAGCGAGTTTCGAGATGGTTTCTTCACTCATCCCCGCATGTCCAGCTTGACTAACACGTTCAGCCAGAAACTCTTTCCACTTGTCAAATACTTTAAGTACTGTAGCC
>NZ_JBFTQB010000556.1:0-7439 GCF_056398785.1 Paenibacillus sp. 01T422
AACTAGCTGAACAATATTGGCAATGGCGGTCCGGAGCATCGGATAAACATGGGGATATGCTGATCAAAGTGAAAAAATACATCCATGAGAATTATGATAAAGATTACTTTTCTCTTCAAGATGCTGCTGACCATGTCAATTTAAGCTCGGGTCATTTAAGTAAAGTGTTCAGCCAAGAAAATGGCCAAACGTTCATTGAATACTTAACGCAAACCAGAATTCGCAAGGCGATGGAACTGCTTCAGACGACGCAGRCCAAATCCTATGAGATCGCCTTCCTCGTTGGCTATAACGATGCTCATTACTTTTCAAATCTATTCAAGCGAGTAACTGGTATGACAACAAGACAATTCCGCAAGAGTGGTCAGTTTAACAAAGACCTGCCTACACCTGAGAGAGAGGAGCATAAGGGCTTTGTCAGTTACTCTTAGGAAATCCCTTCTCATCTTGGTGTTCTTCTCTCTCTTTACAACCGTGGGCTGTCAGGATTCTAATAATTCCACCAGCCCTTTGTTTTCTACAATAAATCCTTCCCCACAAAAAAGTGAACGTCCTCCCGCCTATACATTTGGGATTATTTATCCGATGGCGCATTCTTTCTATGAAGTCATTACGCAATTAGCCGAAAAGACGGCTGCTTCCAATTCCGTTCAGTTAGTTGTCAAAGCACCGGAAGAAATTAGTTTAGAACAACAGATTCGAATGATGGAAACTATGATTAAACAAAAGGTAGACGGCATTGCGATTTCCCCTATCGATCCAGATGCGCTTGTCCCCGCTATCAATAAAGCTGTGGAAGCTGGTATTCCCGTTGTTTGTTTCGAAACCGACTCACCGTTAAGCCGGCGCCTTTCCTACATCGGTCCAGATCATTACAAAGGCGGGGCTTTAATGGGTGAAGTCGTCAGTAAGCTCATGAAAGGTAAAGGGATGGTGCTTGTTGAATCGGGATTATCCAGTACATCTATTCAGAAAAACCGGCTTTCCGGCATGCTTGACTATTTGTCTCGGAATACAGCTATTCAAGTGCTGGAAGTTGGTTATAACGAAGGCTCCTCTGATAAGGCACTTTCTGACATGGAGCGTATGATTGATGACCACCCCCACTTCGATACCCTCATCACGCTTGATATTGTGTCCAGCTCTGCCTCGATCCTCTTATGGAAAGCCAAAGGTCTGAAACGGAATGCATTGTCATTCGGGATGATGCCCAATGTGAAAGAAGCCCTTATTAACGGCCAAATTACCTCCGTTATCTCTCAGAATGAGCAAGTTTGGGGTGATTATATTATAGGACAATTGCTTCGCGCAGCACGAGGAGAAACAATTCCTGTCTATATGGATACTGGAAATAAAGAGATGACGAAGAATTCACTAGAAGTAAAATAAAAACATCCCTTCCCGCAGATGACTGCAGGAAGGGATGTTTTTGGTATTAGCTGGTGAAGGCCTTACTCTTCTGAAAGCCACTCGTCGATAATCATTCTGGCGACTACTGCCAGATCTTGGATGTCAATTTCACCAGAGTTGTTGATATCCGCTTTCTCGATAAGACTCCAGTTCGCGTCTGTCGACTTAGTCCCGTAGTACTTAGCAATCATGGACAAGTCATTAATTGTGATTTTCGTTGCACCAGGAACCAAGGTAATGATGCTGTTCGAGAACAGTTTCAGCGCTGAATCCAACGCATCTTTCGCAGCATTCACTTGAGCTTGTGTTGCGGATGAATTATCGAACACTGCTTTAGCACTTGTGACCGATGCTTGCAATGCTGCTTTGGATTCGTTTGGATACTGACCAACCTTAGTACCAACAACAGCAGCATCCAACTTGCTCTGAGCACTAACAAGCAATGCGCCGAGTGCTTCTTTATCTGCTTGACCTTGACCAGGATCGGTTGAAGTAATCACCGAGTTAATGAATGTTGTCAAGGCAGCATTCAAGTTGCTCAATGCTGTTTGTACTTCCGCTTCCGTTGCTGCTGCGTTGTCACGAACGACTTTCGCATCGTTAATAGCAATCAGTAACGTATTTTTGGAACCGCTTGGATATTGACCGATTTGAGTGCCCTCAACAGCCGCATCATGATGGCTCTGAGCCGATGCAATCAGGGTGCTTAACGCTTCTTTATCCAAAGCATGAATATGAAGTGTCAGGGAAGCTCCATCCAGATCAATCTTAGCCCCATTTGAAGAAACGGCTGCATCTGACACATAAACATTGCTGGTGACTGAAGTGGCTACCGTATTAGCCTTCGCATGCAGGCTAAGCAGATCACCGCCAGCTACCTCGTTCCCTGAGCCAATACTGGACATTAGGATTAGAATCTGGCCCTTGTCTGGCTTAACTCCTGTAACAAGTACCTTAAAGTTCTCTTTCAGAGAGCCGATCGACGTATCCGCCAAGGAGATAAGTCCATTATCCGTCACAGTTTCAAACTGCAACAGATGGGGATCGTAATTCAGCACGACATTTAAGATAGAGAAGGTAGATGGATGATTACTTACACCCAACTTTAAGTCGACCGGCTGACCGCCCAAGACAGAAGCTGGTCCTGTCAATGTTGTGGACGGTGATGCCGTACTTGATAATTGGAAGCTTCCGGAATATGGAAGCACCACGCCTTCGCCGCCTATCTTGAATGTATACGTACCCCCTAACCAACCATTGGGTGAGTACGTAAAGGCAAAGTGGCCACCCTCTCCGCTGCTGGTTTGGTTCAAATACTCGAGTTGCCCCTGCGGATTGTTGACAATCATCGTGACATCCTTGCCCATGCCAAGATTAATTTCTCCATGAAAAGTGACCTTTTGTGTTGTTTGATCTACCGTGGTTTCTACGTGATTGATCTCAGCCGTTGGTCCAGCCGCTGCTGCTCTGGGCGCAGGAATAATTGCCAGCATACAGATAAGCATAGCCAACGTTGCGACAATAGAAATGATTCTTTTAGACACACGTTCCCCTCCTTCTCGATAACTCATTACTGATTAAATTTGAAATAGGCATGGTAAGCAAAATTATAAGCTGTGTACATAGGCACTAACGTAATTCCGTTCGTTGTGAAATTCAGCGGTGTGCCGGCCACTGGTGTGATCGACTGGGAAAGATCAGCTTCGTTCACATTCAAATTGATAAACTTCGTGCTGCTGCTTTTGCCAACCATGAGAAGCGGTCCATAGAAAACACTGCCCATCGCAGGGTCATCTGGCGTTTTCTCTACACGTAAGCTGTACGGCATCGAAATTTCAATTTTGTCGTTGTCAGCCCATACTTTGCTTAACGTAATATACGTACTTGGTGTTGCCGTAATAGCTTGTGTAACACCATTTACTTTGCTGCACAGCAAGTAAAGCTAGTACGGCCATATCCTTTCGTACTGCCCGGACCTAATGGCATGAAGTAAACAACACCATTGTTGGAAGCGCTTTGATCTTTGGAAGGAAGAATACCGTTATACAGACCTCTTTCATAAAAGTCCATATATTTGGCATCCGGATTGTGGAAGAATAGCTCTCTAGTCAGCTTCAGCATGTTATAAGTTGCGCAGTCCTCTGCTTGACTATTTTTGCTAGTTCCTCCTTCCAGAATATAAGAAGCGATTTTGTCGGATTCCTTGAACAACTCGCCTACGCCGCTGCCGCCGTTACTGAATTGGCGATGATTCGTCACCATGCCCCAGAAATTTTGAGCCACTTTGTAATAGGATGCATCGTTCGTTTGATCATAAACTTTCAAAGCACCTATTATTTGTGGAATATGCTGGTTGGCGTGAATACCGTTTAGCGTGTCTTGATTATTTGCCGTAGGAGTGAACAGCTTTGAATTATCAAACAACTTGGCTGTTCCTAAATATTTGCTGTTTCCTGTAATTGAACTAATCTCTGCTAGGGTTTCGTTCATACCGCCAAACTCACCGGCGATGTATCTACCCCACATGCTGTTTAGCGTGGATTGCGGCAATTTGCTCAATCGGCCATCAACCCAATCCGACATTTTAACAAGCATGCTCAGAGCTTTTGCATTTCCAGTTGCTTTGTAGCTGTCCAGTAAGCCAGCCATAATTTTGTGCAGCGTGTAGTAAGGAGCCCAGATCGTATTGAAATCAGTCTCGTTACCGTTGTACACGGCACCATTCTCTAATAGAATGAATTGCCATTCCCCATAAGCGCTTAGATAGCCAGGAGAGTTATTTCCCACTAAGGAAGGATTGTTTTTACCGAGATTCGATTTCTCCATCCCATTAGGTTGAGTAGCCAAAGCATCCTGAACTTTCGCTAATTCGTCAATCATGTAGTCAATTTTCGTTTTCCATTTCGCATCGCCGCTGCTGGCATAAGCCTGAGCAAAAGCAGACAAGAAGTGCCCCGTCGAATGACCTCTTAATTTGCCTGCTGCCGAATCCCAACCGCCCATTGCTGTAGCACCTTTGGTATCAAGGCCCGCAGCAGCACGGAAGGCAAACAGCAATTTATCCAAATTGTATCCGTCCAGATATAAATATTCACTGTCTCTTAGCTTTGTAAAAATGCTGTCTTGCAAAGTAACATCACTTAAACCAAATGGCTGTACGACAAGGTTGGCCGCACCCGGTGTAGACGTCACTTCTGCTATGATAGGTTTGCTCCAGGCACTGATGCCAGAGCTGTTTTTGGCTCTCACCGCGTACGTATGCTTGGAACCATAGAGCAAGCCCTGATGGATAAATGGAGTTGTAACATTATTAATGGTTGTGCCGTCCACTTCCAGATCATAACTTGCTGCCTCTGGAGATGGCTGCCATGCAATTTCAATCTGTGGAATATCCGATGATGGTGTGCCAGTAATTCCAGCTGGAATCCCTGGTGCGCTTGTCAATTCCGCCACGCCACTAAGGGGCTGTAGATGCGAAGTTTGCAAGTCTGTTCCGTCCCAGACAAGTACTTTGGCCGTATAACCTGTAACATCAGCAGGTAAAGTCAGATTTGTTGCTTGGCTGACAGGATCACCTTTCGTCACAGTTTTACTCAATTGCGTTTTATCTACCAATTTGCCAGCAGCATCATAAAGCGCGAGTGTTACCAAAGAAGCAACATCTGCACTGCCCTTATTCGTACCCGTTACTGTGGCAGTTAACTTCTGATTGCCATTCAGGCTGCTCATATTGAACTCTGAATGAARACTCAGTGTTCTCACTTTAATTTGGGCAACTGCTTTGATGCTCGTTCCTTCAACTGTCCCTTGAACAGTGAAAGAACCTTCAGCAGCATACTCCGATGGGTTAATAGCATCCCAAATTACGCTGAGTTGCCTTGTCGTTTCCTCGTCATTGTAGACGGCAATAACATTACTCGGTAGGGTTGGTGCAGTGCCAACAACCGTATCCATATTTACTGCTTGAATACTGCTTAGAGTTAGTACAAAAGCCTCTTCCAATACCGTCACGACGAAAGTTTTCGTATCCGTCTCATTCCCGTTCTTGATCGTGGCTGTGAGGTTAACAGCCGCATTGCCTGACCGTGCAGCCGGTCGAATGACGGTTCCGTCATTATGTATCACGCTCGTATTGCTGGATTGCCAAGTAATAACGGAGCCATTACGCCCATCCGTTGGCAGATCCAAATTTTTGATTACTGCACTTAAGCCCCCTAGACTAATTGCTTCCTTATCTAATTGCAGTTTCTGTTGATCTGATAATTGCGCAAGCACAACAGCTTCAAAAACTTTAGTATCGTGTGCAGTTCCCTTCGTCACTGTTGCTGTTAGTGTAACTGCTGCGTCAGATTGACCTGGGGCAGGACGAGTGACTGTGCCATCTGTCGCAATGACATTCGTATTGCTGGATTGCCATGTAATATCGGAGCCATACGGTCCCTTTTTTATTAATGAGAGATCTGTGTCCACTGTTCTAAGGTTAACGCCTGCAAGAAGGGCTGACATGTCAGCAGCCACCAATTCGCTGTCAGGCTTATTAATTAACCCTGCAACTTCGGAAGCACTCAGGGCTCTGTTATAAATCCGGAAATCTGAGAACAACGCATTGATGGTAGGGTCAGCGAATTGACCTTTCCCGATATAGTTAGCTGTCGTTGCGCCAAGATTTGTTGGATTCAAAGTCAACGAGGTATTTTCCCCGACTTTCAACCCATTTTCATAAAGAGTAACCGTATGTCCGTTTAAAACCACTGTCACATGCTTCCAAATGTTTGTAGTTAGCGCTGTACCCTTTTGTGCTTTCTCTTCATTTGACCAGCCACTCGTCGTAATCCCGAAAGCTAAGCCTTTTGCTCCATCGTTATTCCCTGTAGGCGTTAAATACATATAGCTAGTCGTGTTACCTACGCCAAAGTCGAAAATACGCATGTAACTCGTTGTCGCACGCATATTCACCCATGTAGATATTGTGAAATTGGTAACCCCATTTAATATCCCATTTGGCAGCTTGACATTAGCACCCGTTGCACTGGGACCGCCGCTCAAGCTAATCGCTTTTCCTTGATCCCAATCCGTAAAGGTATAAGTTTCCCCTGCAGCCGTTGCATTGTTGCCATTTCCTGAAGCATCTTTAATTACATTCCCGCTCACATCGTCAAACTTATACCACGCAATTAAACCATCCGTAGTTCCAGCAGCGTGTGCATGAGGCGTGACATCCGTAAAACCAAGCAACAAATTTACTGCAAAAATAACAAGAATATTAACAATAGATACAGCTCTCTTCAATGAGTAGGTTATCATTGTTGTTTAGCTTCCTCCTTTTGGGGAAATCATTTGGATCCCCGGTAACGATATCGCAATATTAGCTCGGGAACGCAGCTCTTCAAACCATGGCTCCATGAGATCAAGGATTTCTTTATTCAACAGTTCATCGCGAATTTCTGCAATCACTTGTGCCTCACTTTTGGTATTAGAAGCCGTATCATGTGACATATGCTCTGCATAGTGCGCTCTCACCTCATTGTCATCAACCGTCACGCGAGGTTCAAGCAATTTACGAATATACAACTGAGTTTTAAGTTCCGTACGCAACGATTGTTCCGTGTATCCGTCTTTCTTCAGGTTTTCCAGAAATTCGTCTTCCGTGGCATAGGAAGTTCGAACTTTATCAAATGATGCTTGAAATTCGCTTTCGGTCACGCTCACCCCCGCCGCTTTGGACTCTTTCATGATTAAATCTTCTAAAATGAGTTTCTCCAGTATTTTCGGACCTTCGTAATCAACAAGCGCTTTATACAGCTGATTTTGACTAATCTTTACACCATCTACAGTGGCAACAGGTATGTCACGCCCTTTGTATAGAGAGACAATCAATAACGTTGCAATGAACAAAATAAACGATACGATTGATAAACCTTTCCAAAGCGCCACATGCTGATTTTCTTTCTTGGTAGCAGCCAAAGTAAATTCCCCCTTCGCGAGAGCAGAACCTCCTCTCCTTTAGTAATCTCTTTACGGTAAAACAA
>NZ_JBFTQB010000557.1:0-4348 GCF_056398785.1 Paenibacillus sp. 01T422
GCTTTAAGCCTTCGTACACAAGCGATCTTTCTTTGATTTGCTGCATCCGGTCAATGTCATTATTACCACCGCTGATGATGCAAACCACGTTTTTGCCGCGAATTTGATCCCTGTAAGCATCCAGCGCCGCAACCGGCAGAGCGCCTGCAGGCTCAATGACGATGGCATTATTGTTATAAAGCTCCAGAATCGTCGTACATTCCTTGCCTGAAGGGATAACCACGATATCGTCCAGCTTCTCTTTGCAAATATCAAAAGTAAGCTCGCCTACTTGCTTCACAGCTGCGCCGTCTACAAACTTCTCAATGGTCGACAAAGTCACGACTTTACCCTGTTTGAGCGACTCCTGCATACTTGCAGCGCCCTCAGGTTCAACACCTATGATCTTAGTACGCGGAGACACGCTGTCCACATAAGTCGCCACACCAGCTACAAGACCTCCGCCTCCGATGGTCGCAAAGATATAGTCAGGCATATCGGACATCTGATTCATGATTTCCAATCCAACAGTCCCTTGTCCCGCAATCGTGCGAATATCGTCAAAAGGGTGAATAAACACCTTATTCTCTTTAGTGCAGTAGGCCTTGGCGTGATTGGACGAATCATCGAAAGAATCCCCTGTTAGGATCACTTCTACAAAAGGTCCGCCAAATAACTTCACCTGTGAAATTTTCTGCCTTGGCGTTGTCGTCGGCATGAAGATTTTCCCTTCAATTCCCAACTGCTTACAAGAGTAAGCAACACCTTGAGCGTGGTTGCCAGCGCTTGCGCACACGACTCCCGCTTCGCGTTCTTCCGGCGTCAAACTTTGGATCACATTATACGCTCCGCGAATTTTAAAAGAACGAACGACCTGCATATCTTCACGTTTCAAATAAACGTTACATTCATACAAGTTAGAGAGCAGCTCATTGCGTTGCAGAGGCGATGGTTCGATCACCTTGCTGAGCACATGATTGGCCCTAATAATTTCTTCCAAACCTACTTTTCCGGAAACAACCATTTTCTCTTACTTCCTTTCTCTTCAACATGCGTAATAAATTTTAAAGATTATTGTAGCACACTGAAGAGCGCCTGTAAGAAAATAATATTGGAACATTTTATGAATGCTGATGTTTCACTCCAAATTGTGGCGGGTATTAACTAGCAAGATACTTTATAAGGGAGTGATGACTATGTCGACTCAGCCACGTAATATTGACATTGAAGAACGCCATGTAGAGAAAAAATCGGATTCCAGCTTAGTAGCCTCCACCTTCATTAAGTATGCAGCTTACATCATTATCATCTTCGGAGTTCTGTATTTCTTAGTCCATTATGTATTTCCAATGTTTTAGAACTTGGATAAGCGCGTGAAGAAGGGGCTATCTTGCGGGTCTATGACCTGTAAGATAGCCTCTTCTTATTGATTGCGATGAATGACCATGCGAGTTTTGCGTCAGTGGGAACTATGATCCTCTATTTGATGAAAAAGCGCTGTTTTCTTTAGTTCCAGGGAACTACAGTGCTCTATATGGCCCAAATTACGGTAAAGATGAGCGTTTTGAGGACAAATAAGGCCCTGTAGTTCCTATAAATCCCGAAATCAGCTTATTTCGCTCAAATAGCGCCTCGTAGTTCCCTTCGGCACAGGGTGACACGGTCGGGCGGCTTCGCGCTGAATTCATGCCAGCCCCCTGCTGACTTCCCGCAGGACTCATTGACTCATACCACTCCAAGGCGGCTCCATACCGATTTAACACGGGCCCCATCCGACTTCACAGGACAGCTTCAGAACGCCAGCCTAGTAGTAGTAACGCGGCTGATCTTGCAGCTCCGCCCGCTTCTGCRAGAAGCGGTAAAACGCGCTTGCTGCTTGAGCCCTTGACACTTCTTGCTGCGGAGCAAATTTGCCATCATTGAGGGACATAATGTTAAGCCCTACCACAATGGCTGCGGTACCTACCTGCTTAACCTCAGCAGCATCCGAGAATTGGCTGTTGAACACGCCATCGAATTTCGCCAAGCTTTTGTACCCAAGTGCCTTAACGATCAGTTGTGCCATCTCTTCGCGACTCAGCGTAGCCTCTGGGTTGAAATCAGCGCCAACATCCAGCAAACCACGATCGACCGCATTTTCGACATAAGCGAAATAAGGTGAAGCATTGCTCACATCCGCAAAGGAGGCTTTGCGTTCCGCTCCATAATAAATGCCACCGTTGCCGCCATTCATAGCGATGACCAGCATTTTGACCAGCTCGCCCCGCTTAATCAGTTGATCTGGGTTGACTTTGCCGTCTTGTACATCCAGAGCTTGATAGTCCAGCATCAGTTGAAGCTCGTTCTTAGCCCAGTGATTGTCGATATCGCTGACGGTCACTTTATCCAAGGTCATGACTTCACCTGTCTGGCTATTTCTCCATTTCCCAGTTTGTGCATCAAGGAGGAATGCTTCCCGGCTGAATTTGGGAATGAGCGTGTAGACGAGCTTAGCTTCTAATTTCTCATTCGCATTGGTTGCTGCTGTTGGAGGAATTTCTCCTGCAGCCACCATAACTTTGTATTTTTCAATTGGCAATACACCATTGTATCCGCCATTCTCGAGCACATAGTTTAATTTAATGTCGAACTGGGAAAGCCACAGCTCTTTCGCCTTATCCAGGGCTAGAATCTCTGGTTTCTGCTGCGGATACGGCATGTCGCTGAGCCCGAATTGGTAGTTCATGATTTGACCGGTTACACGGTCGATGCTGATCGTTACACCCTCACCACCAGCACTAACGCCGTCAATGACACGGTTGAAACGGATATCCCAATTCCGCATATGTTTCAGCTGCTCTTCCGTATAATCCTTTGCGGATGGCTGACTGAGCACCAACTGATTTGTGTAAGAAGGAATCTGCTTTTTAATCAAATCTACGCTTTTGGCTACCGCATCGTCCAAGGAGATTTTACCTTCGATATCTTTATTGTTATCAGGGCTGTACGGCACATAGCTATTAAAATTCGTGATTTCCCCGGTTTTGTTGTTTACACTTGCCCAAGCGCCACTCCCCATAATCTTGCCAGTAGGGTCCTTCTCAGAGACTGTGTTCCAGCTCAAGTTCCAATTCGAGTTCGTTTCCCCGGTTTCAGGGTTGGTCCCTTCATTGTAGGTAGCCTCTTGGAGCTTATAGTCCGAGGAAAGGTTGAATACTGTACTCACTTTCTTCACTGCTTCTTCCTTCGTTAGGTTCAAAGCAGCGGCTGGACGTTCTGCCAGCGGTTTGTCCGTTAACGGCTTGGACTCCTCCGTATGTGGGACAGGGTTCCATAATTCTCCGGTTATCGCATTAAGCGAAAACGCTCCCATCATATAAGAAATAATCGGTAATTTCTTGCCTTTGGTACCATATGGAATCTGGTAGAGAAGTG
This sequence comes from Paenibacillus sp. 01T422, assembly GCF_056398785.1. Lineage (NCBI taxonomy): Bacteria > Bacillati > Bacillota > Bacilli > Caryophanales > Paenibacillaceae > Paenibacillus > Paenibacillus sp. 01T422. The sequence continues at coordinate 3,394 of NZ_JBFTQB010000557.1, forward strand.
ATAGGTCTGCTTTGTCGTGGAACAATTGAGCCGCTTTCTCTTTCGTAACTGGCCCCGTATTCGGCTCGAAGGTAACGTCATCCGTCCAGTTGAAATTATAGCTCGTAACTTGGCCATCCCCATTCACACTTACCGACATCCCATTCGCAGCAAAAGGAACGCCGCCAACCGATCGGTCGAACCGGATGTTATACTGATAATTCCCATTCAGAGGTGTGCGGAACGCTTTTTCTTCCGAATCGTCGTAAATTAGTTCTTTCTGCTTGTCTGGATTTACTTTAGTAATAAAGGCGGAAGCAACATCTTTGGCAGCAAGAAAATCAACTTTCGGCGGATATGATGGCTTATGGTCGGGATCACTGTCATTCATCGAATAGGACGTCAACGTTCCGTCCATGCCATTAATCGATACGTTCAAATACCCGTAGTTCTGATCTTTAACTTTTTTCGCATAATTAATGTTCCACGTTGGGAGATTTCTGCCGTTCATCCCATAGTAAGCATTCAAGCTGATCGATTGAAATGTGAAACCTTCAGGCAGCGTGATATACGCTTTAGCCCGTTCCATCGCTTCTTCTTTCGTAATTTTGGCATCTAACATTTTGCCATCGATGACACCAGGAAAGGCCGGTATTGCAATGCTCGTGCTGTCTACACTTACCTCACTTGCCCAAACGGCTGGAGCAGCCGTGAACAGCAAACTTGAAGCTAGTACTAGCGTTCCTGCTTGTTTAACTATTTTCAAAGTCATCTTCCTCCTTTTGGAAGCTATATTCCATAATAATCCTTGACGCTAAGGAAGAAGAAAAAGTTGCTTTAAACCTACAAAAAAATAATAAAATAAAAAAACACATCTCCAAGCCTCCTCAAGAAGGCATGAACATGTGCTTCTGCTCTAACTACCGTTTGGCATCTTGCTTGTTTTGGCGTTTTCTTTGCTCAGGGTGAGCATGAG
>NZ_JBFTQB010000558.1:0-4342 GCF_056398785.1 Paenibacillus sp. 01T422
ACACGGTTTCAGTGTCTGATAATATTCAGAAGTCACTTCAAGAGATTCAATCCAAGCTTCCGGAAGGTATGCATATCGCGGTACTGAATGATTCTGCCAAGTTTATTCGCGATTCCTTACGTACCGTTGTTGAGCATACATTGCTCGGAGGCGTGTTCTCGGTCATCATCCTCTTGTTCTTCTTGCGTAGTGTAAGGGCAACACTCATTATCGGTGTCGTTATCCCGATTTCAATCATAAGTACATTTAGTATGATGTATTTCGGTCATCAAACGATTAATACCATCACGCTCGGAGGGTTGGCACTTGGTCTCGGCTCACTCGTTGACTTCGCGGTCGTTGTCTTGGAAAGTATTTTCCGTAAACGACATGAAGGCTTGTCTCCTGAGGAAGCCGCCAAAGTGGGAACAGCCGAGGTGGGTACAGCGGTTATGGCTTCGGCATTGGCCCAAATTGCGGTTTTCGCGCCGACGGCTTTCATCAGCGGCTTAGTCAAACAATTTTTCTGGCCAATGGCGCTAGTTGTTTGTTTCTCACATATAGCCGCATGGTTTGCAGCTGTTACTCTGGTACCGATGCTGGCTGCGAAAATCTTGCGCCGCAAGGTCGACGAAGAGCTGCCAACCGGTAGAAGCTTTAATCCTTTCGTTTGGTTCGGCAGAGGTATGGAGTCTATCACACAGGTGTATGGCAGGCTGCTTCGGTGGTCCATGCTACATCGTTGGATCATTATCTCTATTACAGTTCTATTATTCGCTGCCAGCGTATACTCGGTTCGTTTTGTAGGAAGTGAATTAACACCCAAAACAGATCAAGGGCAAGTTAATCTAAATATTAATCTACCGCAAGGGACAGATTTCGCCGTGACGAATCAAGTGGCTAGCACACTAGAGACGAGATTGAAGGATGTGCCGGAAATAGACACAGTCTTTACTTCTGTCGGATCGGCAGGCGGCGGAGCCTTTCAATCAGCGGCGACCAATACGGGCAGTATTCAAATTAAATTAAAACCGATCAGCGAAAGAACGAAAAGTACTGATCAAGTTGCCGAGCAAATCCGGACGCTCACAACGGGCTTTGCGGGAGCACAGATTGGTGTAAGTGTTCCAGCGGGTGTACGTCTGCCCGGGCTTGGCGGTGGCGGTAACTTTGGTGGCGGTGACGTTCAAGTTAATTTATCCGGACCGGATTTGGCCGTCTTGCAAAAGCTGGGTGATCTTGTCGCACAGGAAATCACTTCGGTAGAAGGCACGCGCAATGTGCAAAATACGTTAGATCGTTCGATTCCTCAATTTAATTTAACGATAGATCGTGATGCAGCGGCTCACTACGGCGTTTCGTTAAGAGACGTAATGACTGCTTTGCGCACAGCTTATCAGGGAAGTGTGGCTACACAGTTTAAAACAGCCAGTTCGCAAATCTCTGTTCTTGTAAAGTATCCGAATGACTTTACGAACAAGCTGGAGAATTTCAACAATGTGACGATTAATACGACAGGTGGTACGATTGTCCCTGTCAGTCTTATTGCAAAGGTTGAGCCGGGTACAGGCCCCGCGCAAATTCGCAGACAAGATCAGAACCGTGTGGCAACGGTGCAGGCTTCCGTATTCGGGGCTTCCGTTGGTGAGGTATCGGCTCAGGTCAAACAGAAAATTGATGCGATTCAACCACCGGACGGTTATCAAGTTACGATGGGCGGTCAGCAAGCTAGTCAGAATGATTCTTTTAAAAGCCTATACTTAGTTCTTATTTTATCCGTTGCCTTGGTGTACATGGTTATGGCCAGTCAATTTGAGTCGTTATATGGTCCGTTTATCATCATGTTCTCCCTACCGCCAACTTTCATTGGCGCGATATTGGGGCTGTTGGTCACACATCGAACGATTAATATGAACTCTATCATTGGAATGATCATGCTAGTGGGAATTGTCGTTAATAATGCCATTGTTTTAATCGATTATACGAATCAATTGCGTGCCAAAGGTATGCCGCTATTCGATGCTCTGATTGAAGCTGGTAAAGTCCGTTTGCGTCCTATTCTAATGACTACAGCCACTACTGTCCTTGCGATGGTGCCGCTTGTTATCGGGTTTGGTGAAGGAGCGGAAACGCAGGCTTCCATGGCAACAGTTGTAGCCTTTGGTTTGACCTTATCCACACTAGTCACTCTAGTATTGATTCCTGTTGTCTATACATTGCTGGACGGTTGGAAAGATGGCATCACGAAAAGATTTAAACGTAAACCTGCAATTGCTCAGGAGCAAGGGACTATAGCTTAGTAATAGGGATTTACGAAGATAGCTTCCTTATGGAAAGCTTTAAGGAGAAGGAACATGAAAACAGTGAAACGCAATGTTACTTTCTGGCTGCTAGGTTTTCTGCTTTTTAGTTCCTTTACAGCTTTCTCGGTATTTCCCGGGAAAGTTTTTGGGGAAACTAACAGCCCTACTACTGTTACTTCAGATATGAACCCTGCTTTGATACAGCAAATTCGAGGCGGGAAAGGTTTCACGGTTATTTTGAAGAAAGACGGTACCGTTTGGACATGGGGAAACAATCTTCGCGGTAAGCTGGGATCAGGTCTCAGCAACCGTAATCAGGCGGCACCAATCAGCGGATTGTCCGGTATTACGGCAATTGCGGTGGGTTCGTCTCACTCCTTGGCACTCAAATCGGATGGCACCGTGTGGTCATGGGGGGAGAACACATTCGGCCAGTTGGGCGACGGATCAACGATAGATCGATCAACACCCGTTCAGGTTTCGAATCTCACTCATGTTACCGCAATTTCCGCAGGTAATTTCCACTCTGTTGCGATCAAAGATGATGGAACAGCCTGGAGCTGGGGAGACAATACGTATGGCCAACTCGGAGACGGTACGAACAATACCCAAAACAAACCCGTTCAAGTAATCGGCAACATCGTATCTGTGAAAGCGATAGCGAGCGGTGCATACCATACCTTGGCGCTTGATCAAGATGGCGTTGTCTGGGCTTGGGGCGATAATTTCTTTGGCGAGCTGGGTTATGGTTATGATCAGAACCGATTGAGTACGCCTATTATGGCTACCAGCGCCAACTGGCATATTACGCAGATCGCTGCTGGATTCGACTTCTCATTAGCTCTCAAGGATGACGGTACCGTATTAACTTGGGGACTAATCGATTCAGATCCGAGCACGATGTATAACGCCATTACGACTAATACGCAGGATGAACATAAGTTTCCCGTTCTTATTACGGGGCTAGATCACGTGGCGCAAATAACGGCTGGAAGTTCACATGCTGTTGCGTTAAAAGATGATGGCAGTGTCTATACGTGGGGGAATAATACCTCTGGTCAGTTAGGCGTAGGAACCGGATTTGATGGGAAAACATGGAGTCAGACATTTCCCGACCATGTCAATGATCTGCCCGAGATAACCGGATTAGGGGTAGGTTCCAATTTCACTTTTGCCATCGATAAAGAGAATAAGCTTTGGGCATGGGGGAACAACAGTTACAGTCAGCTCGGCGACAAGACGCTGAACAATCAAGCTGCCCCGGTTCAAACGAAGGTAAGCGAATGGCTGGATCCTCCGGTCCTTAAGCCGGGCGAAGGTGTAGTTTTAATTAAGGCTCCTAAAGAGCAGTCCCTGACAGCGAGTGAAAGTGATACATTTGTTATCAAAAATAATCAGTTGTACGGTTGGGGGAGTAATACGTTTGGTCAATTGGCAGATGGTACCCATACCTCTGTCATTGCTCCGAAAGCCTTAAGTCAAGAAGGGATCGCTGCCATCGAAGGCGGTGATACGCACATGGTTGTCGTTAAGCAGGATGAGACCCTGTGGACATGGGGACAGAACTTCTTCGGTCAATTGGGCGATGGAACAACGACACCAAGCACTGCACCTGTTCAAGTCAAGGCATTGAGCGGTGTTGTCTCTGCAACGGCTGGAAGCGATCATACACTGGCTCTGCTTAACAATGGTTCTGTTTGGAGTTTTGGAGACAATACGTATGGGCAATTAGGTCATGACACGACTGCAGCATCAAACCAGATTATCCAACTATCGAATATCGTTTCCATCGCTTCAGGCGCCAATTTCAACCTGGCCCTAGAAAACACCGGGAAAATATGGGCTTGGGGAGATAATACGAGTGGACAGCTAGGAGATGGGACGCTGGCTAGTAAGCAGCAACCTGTACAAATTTATGATCTAACGGGTGTTATCGCGATTTCAGCGGGTAAAAACTTCGCACTTGCTTTAAAAGATGATGGTACTGTCTGGGCATGGGGCTACAATGCTTTCGGACAATTAGGCAATGGAACAACCATCAACCAATTAAAGCCCGTCCA
>NZ_JBFTQB010000559.1:0-4341 GCF_056398785.1 Paenibacillus sp. 01T422
GTGTATCTGGATGCGCTTCTATCCCCTTTGAGTGCTTCTTCTACAGAGGGATATGGCATTAAAGTCGCATGAGCTTTCATTCGATTCAATTGGAAAATCTCTGGATTATTGTTCCACTCGGGGTATCCGTTCTTCGGAGAAGTATAGACATATTTTTGACGCATATCGTGCACCTCTTTTGCTAGATTTTCATCGTATATACAGCTGTTTGAACTCGGACGGTGTCATGCCCGTATGTTTCTTAAACAATTCACTGAAATGCCGCCTGTCTTCGTATCCCAGAGCCTGAGCGATCTCTTGAACCTGCTTTCCTTCAAGCAGCATAGCTTTCGTCTGCTCCATCCGCTCCGTTGTTACGAATTGGGTGACTGTCATTCCCGTAACCTTTTTGAACAAATTAGCGAAATAACTGCCACTTAAATAAACCAGTTTGGCATAATCATTGACCGTCATATTGGAAGATACATTTTGCCGTATATGTGCAATGACTTGCTCGACGACTTGATTCACATCTTCAACATGGCGTTTCTGAATGAATTCACAGCCCAACCTGCACAATTCCTTAATGTTCTCCTGAAGTTCCTTCAACTTGTAAGAGGATAGATTTTTGATGGAATATAGATAACGTTCAATCCCTTCCATCTCATCACGCGTTAGCTTTTCAGAAAAGACCCGGTTGATCAGGAACGCCAGCTCATCACACATGCCTTTCACCACCTCGGGAGCCGGAGGGGTCGATGCGTGAACAGCTTCCTCAAACAGTTCATCCACAATGCTGCACGCTTTCTGCAAATTCCCCGACCTTAAGCAGTAAAAAAGCTCTTTTTCCTTCTCGGGGGAGTAACGGGGCAAAGTTTGATGGACTGGGCTCAAATCCCGGTACGTATAAACGGTGTTGCCTCCCGTATAGAAATTGTAGGAGATGGCTGCGAACGCCTGGGAATACGAGTAAGAGATTTGATGGATCTCCTGCACTTCTTCTCCGAGTCCAATGGATATTGTATATCTGGAGTATTTATTAACATTCTCGCGGCATCTTTCCGCAATGGCATCTGCATGATAAGCTTCCGAAGGATTGAATATCGCAACGAACCGGTTCATATGATCCCGAAAAACAAAACCTTTGGTATGCTCTCTCAAGCTTTCCTCCAAAATATTGTGCACGGTAAACCGGATGAGCTCTACTTCCTGAACAGGCAGCGTATCGGTTTGCTCGCTAAACTGATCGATTTCAGTCAACATAACAATAAAACGCTCTCGCTCCAGGCCAATATTCAAAAAATCCCAACGCTTTTTGGCTTGTTCAGGAGTCGTTCGGAATTGCAGCAGCAGTTGAAAATATTCCTGTCTCAGGAATGGCAGGCTTTCTCGCAGCTTTCTTTCCATTTCGCGGTAACGCTGTGTTTCATGAATTTCCTCTTCAATGGACTGCTTAGCCTTCAAAACAACATCGATAATTTTTTGTGGGGTATACGGTTTTACAATATAATCGAACGCACCTAGCCGAAGCGCCTCCTGGGCATATTCGAAATCTGTATAGCCGCTTAAAAAGACGATTTTCGTTCGTGGGAACCACGCCAGGATCTGCCTAGTCATCTCCAGCCCGTCTATTTTGGGCATTCGAATATCCGTCAGAACAATGTGCGGCTCCGTTTGTTTAATCAGTTCAATGCCTTGCTCGCCATTACTCGCAGTGCCTGAGATGCTAACACCGTAAGATGTCCAATCTATTTGATTGGCAATGYCCTGCACCACAGTTTTGATATCGTCGATGACACACATTCTAAGTTCGGTCGTCACTGTTTGATCACTCGCCTGTCAATGGGATAGTTAGTTGCACCGTGGTGGAGACATAAGGCTCGCTGCTTAGATGAATATCTGCTTTATTCCCGTAATAAAGCCGCAGTCGCCCATATACGTTGCGAAGCGCGTAGCTTTTCTTCGAAGCTTGCTCACTCCGCATATCTGCATCGACGGAAGCTGCGTCCATACCTGCGCCATTATCCTCCACTTGTAGAATGAGTTGATCTTCAGATCTGGCGATAGATATCCGAATGTTCCCCATCCCTTCCATACTCTGAAAGCCGTGCAAGATTGAGTTTTCTACCAATGGTTGCAAAATAATTTTCAAAACGGGAACATCCAGCAACGATGGGTCCCTCAGCTCAACCGAATACGCAAACAAGTCCTCGTAGCATTTTTGCTGAAGAATCAAATATTGCCTTACGTGATCAATCTCCTTCGCTAAAGTCGTCATCTCATTCCCGCCATTCAGGCCAAACTGGAACAAGAGGGACAGCGACGTGATCATCTCCGTGACATCCCGGTTTTGAGACGTTTCTGACTTCCAAATGATCGTGTTCAATGTGTTATACAAAAAATGCGGATCAATTTGCGCCTGAAGAGCTTTAACCTCCATCTTACGCTTCTCATACTCGGCATCCTTGACATCCTCAATGAGGGAGGAAATTTCCTCCAGCATTCGGTTAAACTTCATCCCGACCTGTGCCACTTCATCTTCATATTTACTGGTGAAACGCACATCGAGATTATTCTGTTCCACTTTCTTCATTAAACCTTGAAGTTTGTGCAGAGGCTTCAGTAGGAAGCTGGAAATGACATTCGATAACACGAAGGCCAGTACGGCGCAGCACAACATGATCCAGAGCGTGATTGTTTGGATACGATTCACCTGATGCAGCAAATCCGACTGTGTCTGTACGCTGACCATCGTCCAATTGTCTGCCAGGGTCAGCCTCGCATAGTTAACTAAATATGTGTTGCCAGCGATGTCATGCTTGAAAAACCCACGATCTTGGTTCTTCAGCTGCTCTAGAAAAGATGGGTCATTTGGGAAAGGGGGAGCTTGGCCACTTAGCGGAAGCACGGTTTCGCCTTTGTTTGATATCAGATAATAGTTTTTGGACTGATCCAGCAGATCATCCGTAACAACTCTGCTTATTGCATCTTCCTTGACATTAACGACTACATATACATCACGAACGTCCGCTTCCGTAACAGGCTTCATAATCAACGAAATCACTCTCGCCTTTCCCAAAAAAAGCGGGTCCTCGTGATCTTCCAGCCACACGACACGTTCTGTTGTGTTCAGATATTGTGAAAATAGGGTTTCCTTGAACCGAATCTGCCCGTTACGAAGATCATTCGTTGCATACATCTCGCCAACAGGCGTGTAAATCAAAACAGACTGAATCGAAGGCTCAATGAGCTTCATTTGCCCCAAAGGCGTTTGCAAGGAGGATAACCGTGTATAATAGGAGGCCGAATGATTTGAAACAACATCTTCCATGGCGTTCTTGAATGGATCGCTGAGCATCATGGACGAAGTCGTGACAATGATATGTCTAAGCTTCTCGTCAAACACGCGTGCCGTTTTATTGAGTGTGTTCTGGCTGGAAATAAACGCTTCACTTTCTGTTGATCGAAAGGCAATCCAATAAGACATCATCCCCGTGATTGAGATGGAGACGACTGTCAGCATCAACACCAAGATCCATAACCGCCGGCGGAGTGAAAGCCGATAATACCATTTATTCAAGCTGTCTCCCCCTCTCCGTACAATAATAAGGAAGAGACGCGCTGCTTTAGGCCGCGCGCCCCTTACCTATTGTATCCATTAAACTTTGCCCCTATTTGGCAAGACTACCCTGCAATTTCCCCGGATCAAAATTCGGATCCGCCTTCATCTTGGTTTCTCCTGCGGCACGCGCTTTCTCCAAGGCTGTGTTATAGCGAGTGGTCAAATCGTTCAAAAGTTTGTCCAAATCTCCGCCTTCGAGCATGTATTTAATAATGACGTTTCCTAGCTTCGTTCCTTCCACTTTCGTTTCGACTACTCCTGTCGGTGTAGGTGCATATAGAGCGTCAAACTTAGTAGGCAAGAAGCCATCGATTCCTGGCATAGCCGGCTTTTTGGCGGCTGCGTTAACATCCGGCACAATCGAGATCCCAAGACCTTTCTCGTGATATTCCTTCTGGAAGTTAAGATTGTAGATGTACTCCATGAATTTCCATGCTTTGTCTTTGTTCGGTGTGTTGGCACTAATTCCGATATAATTCCCCGCATTAGCTAAGGCTACAGTTCCTTGCTGCTTCCCGTCAACCGTTGGAGGCAGTGCTGCACTCCAGTTAATTTTCGTCGGGAATTGGCTTTGGTAGACGGCAGGTTCACCGGAGTGGTTAAAGTACATGCCGATTTTCCCAGCCGCGAATTGCGCGCGAAGCGGATCAATGTCAAGTGATTCAACACCCGGCAGCATGCTGCCGTCCTGCTTCATCTGACGAAGCGCCTCGACAATAGGCTTGTACGCCGCATAATCG
>NZ_JBFTQB010000560.1:0-4324 GCF_056398785.1 Paenibacillus sp. 01T422
ATATGCTGCTGTTAGCAGGGAATACGGTCTTTGACTATATACCCATCATATTCGCTGTTGGCGTGGCGCTCGGACTTACAGAAAGTGCCGGAATTGCCGGACTGTCTGCCATGCTGGGCTATTTTATGTTTACGAGGCTCATCGAACATTCACTTGGGTCCCATTTTCAATTGGGTGTACCAGGCGGGATCTTAATCGGCTTGCTTGCAGCCATTATTTATCATCGCTGTAAAGAGATCAAGCTGCCTGAATACATACAATTTTTCGGTGGTCCTCGAATGGTGCCCCTCATAATGGGGATGTGCACGCTCGTTGTGTCCTATATCATGATTGTGATAGGACCATTTTTGGAAGATGGGATGGGTAAGCTTTCGAATTGGCTGCTCGGTCTTGGAGGGTTCGGTGCGTTTATTTATGGTATCGCGCATCGATTGTTAGTGCCGTCAGGTCTGCACCATATTTTGAATAACTTTTTTTGGTTTCAAGTGGGCGCTTACAAAACACCATCGGGTGAAATGGCTTACGGGGATTTACCGCGCTTTTTTGCCGGTGATCCTACGGCTGGGATGTACATGGCTGGCCTATACCCGATCATGATGTTCGCGCTTCCTGCCATTGCATTTGCCATCATCGGGGAAGCGCGTGAGGATTTGAAGCCGAAGATTAAGGCGACATTTCTGACAGCGGCGCTAGCCTCTTTTTTGACAGGTGTCACGGAGCCGATTGAGTTTGCTTTTTTGTTTGTTGCACCTTATTTGTTCATTATTCACGCTATTTTATCCGGTGTGGCAATGTGGTTGGCCTATGAGCTGCATATTCAACATGGTTTTTCGTATTCGGCAGGAGCCATTGATTATGTTATTAATTTGCATTTATCGCATAATGGTCTGCTTCTAATCCCGATTGGGATCGTGTATGGACTGGTGTATTACTTCATGTTTCGCTGGGCGATCAGAAGGTTCCAAATCCCGACGCCAGGCAGGGAAGAAGGTTCTTCACTCGAAGAGTGGGCAGGCGATATTCCGTATCGCTCACCTCTAATTTTGCAAGCCCTAGGTGGGAAAGACAATATTAAGAAGATTGAAGCCTGCATTACCAGATTGCGCCTTACGCTTGTTAATGATCGATTGATTGACATCACGGCATTACGACATTTAGGAGCTGCAGGCGTCATCCGTCTTGGAGGAGGCAATGTTCAGGTCGTGTTCGGGACATTCTCAGAGCTAATTCGTGAAGAGATTATGAAAGTACTGCGCAAAGACATCCATGTGGTACTGTTTACTTCGCCGATGCAGGGGCGCATGATTCCTATTGAGGAAGTGCCAGACCGCATATTTGCCTCGCGTTTGGTGGGGAACGGCGTAGCTTTTATCCCTGAAAAAGGGGAGCTGGTCTCGCCTGTGGCAGGCACCATTATGCATATTTATCCGACCATGCATGCACTAGGCATTTTGACGGATGAAGGCTTAGAGGTTTTGCTGCACATTGGTATCGATACGTCAAGTTTACCGGGGAAATGTTTTAATGCCGTGGTAAAAGAAGGCGATCGTGTAGAACCAGGTCAGCTTCTCGTTAAATTTAATTATAATAAAGTTAAAAAGTTTGCTTCATCTTTGGCGACACCGATGATTATTACAAATCCGGATCTTGTTAAGTCTTGGAGCTTTGCTCCGTTCAAAGCTGTAAAAAAAGGCCAAGGTTCTGTGATGTCCGTCGTCTTAAAGCCTACTAAATCTACGGGGGGGATGAACGGATGATCAGAGGGATAGGCGCGTCTTCAGGCATAGCAATGGGTCAGGCTTTTGTCATTCCTACGTGGGAGTGGGATTTTCCTGAGAAAATGATCGATGTGACAGATTTGGCTTATGAATTTGAGCGGTTGTATGATGGCATCCGCTCCTCTAAAGATGAGTTAGAGATAATTAAGCAGGAAATTAAGGAAGTTGTCGGGCAAGATCAGGCCTATATTTTTGATGCCCATTTGGCAATTTTGGAAGATCCCATTTTTATGAATGAAATTCAGGGGATTATTGAGCTTCAGTACAAAGCGGCCGAAGTTGCAGTGAAAGAAGTCATCGATAAATTTGTCGGCATGTTCAACATGATCGATGATGAGTATATGAAGGAGCGGGCACTTGATATTAAAGATGTGGGGAACAGGCTTCTGAAGCATTTGCTGGGGGATACCAGCTCAACGGTTCCGCCTATCGATCATCCGTATATCTTGGTTGCGAAAGAGCTCACACCTTCGCAACTGGCTCATCTGGACCCGACTAAAGTGCTGGGCCTCTTAACCATTCTAGGAGGCACGCATTCGCATGTATCTATCATGGCCAGAGCCATGTCTGTTCCGTATGTATTAGGGCTGGAAGGGAAGCTTCTACGCCCTATTCAAAACGGTGATTTCTTGATCATTGACGGTCAAGAGGGTACCCTGTATATCAATCCGGATAAAATCACGATTGAGCGTTACCAGGCTCGCAAAAAGAATTGGCTGGAATTCAAAGAGAGTTTGCAGGAAATCGCAGAAGTTGCGCCAGTTACTGTGGACAACAGCTATGTGAATTTGCATGCCAATATTAACTCGGTCATGGAAATCGATCAGGTTTTACGCAACGGGGCTTCTGGGGTTGGTTTGTTCCGTACAGAGTATTTATATATGGACCGCGACTCACTGCCTGGCGAGGATGAACAATTCGAAGTGTATCTTCATGCAGCCAAGCAACTGAAAGGTCGTCCTATTGTGATTCGAACCTTGGATATTGGCGGAGACAAGAAGTTGGATTACATGCCGCTTCCCAAAGAAGATAATCCGTTCCTTGGATATAGAGCCATTCGAATCTCACTGGATCGTAAAGACCTTTTTATGACACAGTTAAAGGCTATTCTTAGGGCAAGTCATTACGGAAACGTGAAAATCATGTATCCAATGGTTACCTCACTCGATGAGGTGCGTCAAGCCAAGGCCCTTCTGGAGAAGGCGAAAGCTGAACTCAGTGCTCAAGGGGTTCCTTACAATGCCCAAATTGAAGTGGGATTAACAATAGAAGTGCCTGCTGCAGCTCTTATTGCAGACGTCCTTGCCAGTGAAGTTAATTTTATGAGCATAGGCACCAACGATCTCGTCCAATATGTGCTTGCTGTAGACAGGATGAATGAAACTATTGCGCACTTATATAATCCTTATCATCCGGCTGTTATCAGACTTCTTAAGCATGTTATTGATGCAGGCAAAAGTGTTGGCATTCCTGTTGGCGTCTGTGGTGAAATGGCGGGAGACGTCCGCGCGCTTCCTATTTGGTTAGGTCTCGGCATTGAAGAGCTGAGCATATCTGTGCAAACTCTTTTACAAGTCAAACACCGTTTATTAAGCAGTGACGCTAAGAAATGCAAGCAATTAGTAAATGAAATTTTAGTTTGCAAAACTAGCGATGAAATCATTGAACTGTTAGCACAAACCGAACAAACAGAATCAATTGTGGGAGGTACTTAGCATGGAGTTGAAGGGTACGAAAGTATTGGCATTTGTCGATGAAGAGTTTGAAGATTTGGAAATGTGGTATCCCGTTTTACGTTTGCGCGAGGCTGGTGTTGTTGTAGATATCGTCGGGCCAAAAGCGAAAACGGTTTATCACGGGAAATATGGCGTGCCGATTACAACGGATTATGCTTTCGATGAAGTGCAGTCCTCAGATTATATCGGTCTCTATGTTCCAGGGGGCTGGGCACCTGATAAATTGCGCCGTTATCCAGATGTGCTCCGTCTTACTCAGGAGTTTCATGCCGCGGTGAAGCCGATTGCTCAAATTTGCCATGCCGGCTGGGTGCTTATCTCAGCGAAAATCGTGAATGGCTACACAATGACCTCTACGCCAGGCATTCGCGATGATCTCGAAAATGCAGGAGCTACTTGGGTTGATGAAGAAGTGGTGGTAGACCGTAATATCATTTCAGGGCGCCGCCCACCAGATCTACCGGCATTTTCCAAACGTTTTGTGGACGAGCTCGTGTTATACCATAAACATCAGGAAAAGTAACAGGACACTTCCATTCGTGGCAAAAACTACTACTCTTCTTTTGGCAGGAAATCGTATAGAATCGTAGAATATCTTTATTACAAGAAATTCATGTTCATGCCGCCTGCCAGTGAAGGAGTGTTAGAATGCAAAAGTTTTGTAAGTGCGGACGCACGATGAACCTTCGTCTGCGTACGGTTATTTATCAAAGTAAAGTCGATATTGAAAATGTACCTATTTATTCATGTGAGGGTTGTGGACGCAGCGAAGTTGTTCCTCATGTTAAACCCGAGCTTACCGGTTTAATC
>NZ_JBFTQB010000561.1:0-4317 GCF_056398785.1 Paenibacillus sp. 01T422
AGATGATGGTCAGCACTCCAACAATGAATAGTAGAATGACTCCCGCCGCAGAAGCATAACCGATTTTAAAGAAACGGAAACCATATTCATATATATAATAAACAAGTGTATTCGTTGTATTGACCGGTCCCCCTTGCGTCATGATCGCAATCGTTTCGAAAACCTGAAAAGATCCGATCATATTGATAATTACCAGGAAGAAGATCGTAGGTGAAAGCATCGGAAGTATCAATCTGTAAAATGTCGTCCAAGGTTTGGACCGATCAAGAGCTGCCGCTTCGTAGATGTCCTTTGGTATGCTTTGCAAACCAGCAATAAAGACCAAGGTATTGTAGCCAAGCCCTTTCCAGACAGCAACGATAACTAATGAAATCAGAGACGTCTTCTGAGAGGAAAGCCAGGCGAGCTTAGCAAAACCAAACAAACCGATGAACCAGTTCAATAAGCCATACTGCGGGTCCATCACCCAAGCCCAAATCATGGAAATGGATACCCAGGAAACAATATGCGGACTGAAGATGGCACCTTGTACAAAACTTGAAAACATACTCGTTTTATTCAGCCACAGAGCTAAAAATAAGGACAGTCCAATGATGAACGTGACCGTTAGAACGGTATAGATGGACGTATTTGTTATTACTTGTATAAATTCTTTTTCCGTTAAGAGATCCGTAAAGTTCTGCATCCCAACAAAGTTCTTATTAGGGCTAATAAAATTCCAATCAAACATACTTAGGTATATCATATAAATAATCGGATATATAAAAAATATCGAAAACACAGTAATTGCTGGAGCAACCATCGCATACGGACGCAGCTTTCCCCATATTGTCATATTAAACACCGCCGCCAGCAACAAGGATTTTCTCACGTTGTATATGTCTTGAAATGTCCCGAATTCGTTGACCCTCTAAGTCAAAATAGTAAAGCTGATCATAAGGAATCAATGCTTTAATATGATCATCCGTTTCCAATGAGGTAAGGAAGGTCTTTACGAAAAACGGCCCCATGTTGGACGCGATCTGATAAATATTTTCTGCCCCCAGGCTTTCTCTCGTAATAATTTCTCCTTCAATTACAAACCCATCTGTGCGATCCTTCGGAGACATCAACACATGTTCAGCCCTGAAGCCGATATAACCGATAGCCGAGGTGGTCTCTACCTTTAACCCTTGTACATGACCATAATCAAAAATATTCATAGCCGGGGTACCGATAAACTGTGCGGTGAAAACATTAACTGGATCGTTATAAAGTTTCAAAGGTGCATCCGTCTGTTGAATAAGTCCTTTGTTCATGACGACGATCTCATCGCCCATCGACATAGCTTCCACTTGATCATGGGTGACATAAACGAAGGTACTGCCCAGCCTCTTATGAAGCTGAATCAACTCCGTTCTCATTTGGTTGCGCAGCTTAGCGTCCAGATTGGAGAGCGGTTCATCCAGGATAAATACCTTTGGTTTCTTAACCATGGCCCGGGCCAGCGCAACCCTCTGACGTTGTCCTCCCGATAAGTTTTGCGGCTTTTTGTCCAGATGAGGCGTTAGCGCGACGATTTCACAAATATCACGGATTAAGGTTTCCCGTTCCATTTTGGGTACTTTTCTGTTCTTGAGTCCGAATTCTATATTTTCACGTACGGTCATTGTCGGATATAACGCATAGTTTTGGAAAACCATGGCTACATCCCGTAGCCCTGGCTGTGTATCATTTACGCATTTGTCACCAATCCATATTTGTCCTTCGGTCTGTTTCTCAAGCCCTGCAATCATGCGCAGGGTTGTTGATTTACCGCAACCGGATGGGCCAACAAGAACGGTAAACGACCCATCTTTGATCGTAAGATTAAGACCGCTGATAATCGTTTCGTCTTTATACTTTTTGCCAATATTGACTAGTTGGATCTTTGCCATACGTTCGTCTCCTTTACGTTTTAACTATGTTCCTGAATAGCAAGCATCACCTGCATTAATTCCGCCTCGACAGAAAAATACTGGCCAGCTCTCATGGAATGAACTGGAGTCCTCCCCCAGTCTGGTGATTATTTGCTCAATAATTTATTCGCTTTTTCCGCAGCCTCGTTCATAACATCTTGCGGTTTTACATCCTTTTCGAGGATTGCTTTCGTCATGGCATCTATGATAGTTTTCGAAACTTCTGCGTAAGCATTTGCGTTCGGACGAAGTACAGCATACTGCAATTGATCGGAAGCTACTTTGTATTGTGGGAACTCTTTATAGTAGTTTTGCAGCTCATCGCTTTGCAAAGCAGATAGACGGTTAGGCAGGTATCCAACATATTTATGCTGGTAGATCGTGTTTTCCTTCGATGTCATGAACTTCACGAATTCCCATGTTGCTTCTTTTTCAGTATCTTTCAGCTTGGAAGTGATGGCGAGCTGGCATCCGCCTGTTGGAACTCCATAAGATTTATTAGCAGGCATAAAATCTGTAGCCATTACAAAGTTATTTCCTTTAGCAACCTCTAAGCTTGCAGAAACACCCGCCGTAGACCCGATTTTGAAAGCGGAAATCTGGTTGGTCCAGTCCTTCTCCGCATCAGCACCTGCTGTCTTTCCTACAGTAAACTTGATAAGACCGTCATCGGACATTTTCTTCCAAAACTCTACCGGCGCAACACCTTCAGCCGTGTTGAATGTGGCCTTTTTCCCGTCCTCGCTTAGCACCTTGCCACCGCTTTGAGCAACAAGTGCCTCATATTCCCATACGCCTACTGCCATCGTCATCGGCGTCTTCCCTTTTGATTTCAGCACGCGGGAATACTCCTCTAATTCCTTCCAGTTTTTCGGGCCAGCCGGATCCAGACCAGCATCTTTTAACATCGTGACATTTTTGTAAAAGATCGGCGTACTTCTCATGAATGGAATCCCATATAACTTGCCATCCACATAGGCATTCCCCATAAGACCCGGGTTAAAATCCTTAATGTTGACTTGTGCTTCATCCCTTGCTGCCAGAGGAGTCAAGTCTACAAGCATGCCTGAGCGTGAGAAAATTCCTGTAGATGCAATTTCAAGGTCGAAAACGGCAGGTGCGTTTCCAGCAGCAAATGCCGCTTGCACTTTCGCATGAAGATCATCGTAGTTGCCTTGGTTCGCTTGCTGAACCTCAATTTTATTCTGCGACTCATTGAATTTCTTCACCAGGTTTTGCTTTGCTTCTTCAATTTTCCCACCGTTTGCAGTCCAATATTTAATGACGATTTTGCCTTGTGGAGAAGAAGCCGTGCTTGCTGAACCCGATGCTGCTTTGTCTCCTGTACCAGCTGTTCCGCATGCTGATAACATAATGATTGAACTAACCGCAAGAATCGAAACCAATTTTTTCTTAAACATTTGTAGTTCCTCCCAATTTTTAGTATGAAACCATAAAAAAAGAAGCCTAAATCAACCGTCGGCTTAAAGTCGACCGCTAATCAGGCTTCTCCACTACTCCAACCTACTGCTATTTACTTGTCTGGCTTCATCATAATCGCCCAGTATTAAATGAGTGTTAAGTAGTTATTAATATTATGAAAATCATTCCATCATCCAATATTCCGAATCATCTTTTCTTCTGTGGAATAGGTTTCTCGCCATAAATCCGATTTCGAGGCAGAAACCGCCGTTGCTCCATTTTTAAATCCATCCATTACCTGACTTCGTTCGTATACCAAACCACCTGTAATGATTGGAAGCGTAGTGAACTTCTTGATCTCCCCGATCATTTCAGGAATTCGTGCGGGCATGACTTCAATGATGTCAGGCTCCACTTGTGCAAGACTTTTGAATATATTCTCCACACCTTCCGTATCCACTAAGAAGAAGCGTTGAATGGTAAGCAAGCCCATTTTTTTCGCTGTTTTGACAACATTCGTTTTCGTCGTAATAATCCCGCTTGGTTTAATCACTTTGGCCAAGTAGTCCATGCCATAAGAGTCGGTACTTAAACCGCCTATTTTCTCCAAGTGCAGGAAGACTGGCAGCTGATGCTTATTGAACAAATCGACATAACCTTTTATAACGCCGATATGCCCAGTTAAGAGAAAAACGCCGCTTAATTGGTTTCTAAGGGATAAGGCAATCTCGATTTGTTTTGGCTCCTTGATGGAAGCCACCATTCGGTGTGTGCTTAATCTTTCAAAAAACATGCYGCCTTCATCATTCTTAAGCCTTTTCATCCATCAAGACCTCCCCTGATATGAAACTATAGTTGTTCCGCTTCTATCCGTAAAGAGACCGTACATGCCCGATCTGAATCTACACCACGTGCGGTAGGATTATGTCTAAAATGTTTCATATTGTTGTATAACATC
>NZ_JBFTQB010000562.1:0-9172 GCF_056398785.1 Paenibacillus sp. 01T422
ATCTAAGATCTCTTGCTCTTTCTCCAAAGCTTCCTGTCGCCCTTGCTCAAATCTCCGATAGCTAGCATTAGGTTCAAAATTTTTGATGTTACCCAAAATCATAGGGACTAGCGTAATTGGTTTTTCGCTCCAACGAGTTTTCGTCACATCGATTTCTCCAGGGCAACGCATTCCGTATTTCTTGAGATAAGCATCGATTGCGTCACGAGATTCCGCTCCGCCTTCAAACTTAACGAGTTCTTCCAAAAAGTTATCCTCTTTGACTTGTTGCAAATATGCAATCACTTCTGGATAAGGACGAATTACATCCGCGACGTCTAATAACGCCAGACCCATTTCCGAGGTAATATTGTTATCCACAGACTGAGAAAGCGTGTCTGCAACGTTCTTTTCACCTAACCACTCATAGATTTTTTCATTGATTAATGATGAAGCGTTCATCGCAGACATAAATACGGCTGAACTTTGTGGATCAAATAAAATCTTCTTTAATTGCAGAAAATCTTCCAGAATAAAATCAAATAACTCCACTCCTGATTTCGTCTGGATGTTTTGTTTTAATACTTCTATGGATGTTTGACTTTTCTTAATCAAATCAGAAACGATTGACGGATCGGATTCGTTTTGTGGCGAAGACGGAATAACTTTCTTGCTGTTATTAGCACTCTGCTTCTTTTCATCATCTGGAGACAATTTTATGAAATCTTTCCGGTTTATTAGGGTCAAAAGCGCATCTTTGATGAGCGGATCGGATTGTCCAGCCATATTAATCAGGTTTTCTCTGCCGACCGACGAAGCCAGATTATTCGAGATATCAACGAATAACCTCCCACCAGCTCTGCGCATAGGTGCAGGAGTCGTTAACAAGTAAAAAGACAATCCCAACGGTTTAATGGGATCGGTCATCATTTGTTGATGCCCAACAGATAAATAAGCGTGATTTTCTTCATCATTCGCTTCAGGGATCGGGAATAAGGTTGTAATTGGCCGACTCTGGACAATATAAAACGTATCATCCACCAAACACCACTCTATATCTTGTGGGGAACCGAAATAARCCTCAATCTTTCTTCCTATGCGTGCCAGTTCTAGAATTTGAGATTCAGTAAGTGTTTGTTTCTTTTGTAGATCAGGACCGAGCTGCCTAGTCTCTGTTCCGCCTTCTTTTCGACCATAGATTGCCAGTTTTTTGGTTGAGATCCTCTTATCAACGATTTCCTCATCTTTTACTTTATAACAATCGGCAGTAACCAACCCAGAGACCAAGGCTTCACCAAGCCCGAAACTGGCATCGATTGATAGCAGCTTACGGTTAGAAGTAATCGGATCAGCGGTGAATAGAATCCCTGAAACCTGCGGGAATACCATCTTTTGAACAATAACGGACACGAATACTTGGCTGTGGTCGAATCCATTTTGGATACGGTAGATGACCGCACGGTCCGTAAATAAGGATGCCCAACATTGACTGATATGCTGCAAAATTGATTCTTTTCCGATAACATTTAAATAGGTGTCTTGTTGACCAGCAAAGGAAGCATGGGGTAAATCTTCAGCAGTCGCGCTGGAACGCACAGCGTAAGCATACTCTTCGCCAAACTTGGAAAGATAATGACCAACGGCATTCACAACATCAATTGGAATTTCCACTCCCCTAATAAGCTTCCGAATCTCGCTGCTGATCTCACTAATTTGATCTCGATCTTCTACTTTCACCTGGGTTAACCGATCGAGCAACGCAGATAACGTATCGTTTTGCGCGATAGCTTTTTGATATCCTTCCGTGGTAACACAAAACCCTTCTGGAACTTGTATGCCTTGAATTTTTGATAATTCACCTAAATTTAACCCTTTTCCTCCAACGAGTGAAAGCTGTGTTTTCTCCATTTCCTGAAAATCGAGAACCAATGAACGCATTCAACATCTCTCCTRAGCATTAAATTTAGAAAACATTTGACAAGAGATAACCGACATGGTAAGATTAAATTGTAAGATAAGATATTTATGACTATTTCACAAAAACAAGTCGTGAACTGATTATATCATCGTGCGCATGTATATGCAATATAGAAGAACCTGATATTTTTATCAGGTTCTTTTTTGATTTTTCACAGCCTTCTCATTGAAAATATCACTTTGTCGGTACAAGGACAACTCGCTGCCCGGAATAAGCAGGGTCGTCCCATACTTCTTCAACCTTGGAAAGCGGGAACGATGCTGAATTCACTTTCAGCTTGCCAGCGGCAATAACGTCGATTAATGATGGAAGCTCAGCCACATAGCCGGAGGTCGAGACCGAACCTTGGCCGCTACCTAGTAGATGAAAATTGGCTGATCGAAGTGCCACGGAAGGCACAGCAGCCGTTGGACCTGCCACGGAACCAATCTGGATCCAAGACAAAGCGCGGCTGCGATCCGATCTATTCGTCAACAGCGGAAGCATCGCAAGTTCTGYTGGCTTTCCCCACAAATAGTCGATCACCACGTCAACTTCTGAGGCAATCTTCCCCAGTTGATTAGCAGCATCCTCTCGATCACCCGCAAGAGAAACTGTGACGTCAGCACCCAGATTCGTTAGGGAATTAAGCCGATTCTCATCGCGCCCAGCAGCGATCACCTGGCTAGCTCCGAGAAGCTTGGCTATCTGGACCGCCATCTGCCCAGAATTACCCGTCGCACCAAGAACCAGAACCTTATGCCCCTGCTGAAAATCTATCCGTCGGCGGATAGCAACCCATGAGGACATGGCCGGATTCATCGCTGCAGCGATTAGAATGGGATCGACACCTTCAGGCACAGATACGCTACGACGCAGATCTATGACAGTCTTTTCTGCGAACGTCCCTACGGTGGAGTCAGGTGCAACAAAATAGACGAACTGACCATTAGACATACGCCCAACGCCATCAATGCCAGGAACTAACGGTAACTTATCGGAACTAGTATAGTGCGAACCATTGGCCTGTGATCGCACACGGGGATGTAATCCTGCAGCAATAACATCAACAAGAACTTCATTATTCCCAGATGGAATAGGTGTATCGAAATCTTCATATTTCGGAGCAGTATCGAACGAACGTACAACAGCAGCATGCATAGTTTGACCTCCATTCACGCTTCACACGAATTTAGTTTGTTATACAAACAATATAGCCCGTATAGCATACAAAATCAATATCTTTTATGATAAAATATATAGTGAATTCACAGGTAAGCATGCATTCTGCCTTTTAATCTTCTACAATCTATGGAGTGAAACAAAATGAATAACGACCAAACAACTAATCCAAGCGAACGATCAATCCTCGATGTATTGGTGCAACTCTCTTTCACCGTTCACTCTATTCTTGGCCGTGTTGGAGCTGATCATGATCTTTCAGTTATCCAAATTCGACTGCTTGGAATTCTACGCGATCGAGAACCAAACATGTTGCAGTTAGCCCAGCACCTTAATCTTGATAAATCCAGTATTACTGGATTAGTTGATCGAGCGGAACGCCGAGGTCTAGTACAACGCATAGTTTCTCCAAGTGACCGGCGCGGATTCAATGTTAGAGTAACTCCTGTCGGGAGGCAGCTCATTCAAGTAGTTAGTCATGAGATTGATGTTCAAGTAAATGCAATCACCACAAGTCTAACCCAAATCGAACGCTCGCATTTCGCTGCCCTTGCTAACAAAATTCTAGATCAATAACTTTGCATACAAAAAATAGCCGCGATACGCGGCTATTTTTGAAATCGTGTCTCTATAAGATGAAGCAGCTCCGTTATGATGAATATAAAATGAACATTCATTCTACTAGTGAGAGGATAAGCAGGTTCGACGAATCGAACCCTATCAATTATTTACTGCCGAATCTTCCTTAGGTGAAACGGCATTCCAGCAAGAACAGATTGCTTCGTTGATACTGTCATTGGTTAACTCGAAAATCCCGTACAACTCACCCTTCAACATGTAAACGAATGATCCATAATGCATTTGGACCATCATTTTGGGATCCATCATGATAAACAACTTTTGTTGGATAGCTTCTTCGTACAAATTGTTCATCGGGTCACACCAGCCACCCGTATAGACCGCTCTCTTCACCTCATCGTAAATATATGGCGAGAAAGAATACTGCTCAATAAATTGAAAACCCTGCGGATATTTTTGACCTAGGTCAATTACCCGCTTCCAGCCCAATTCAAATTTCTCACGAATCGTTGTGCCTTGCAGTAAGCCTTCGCGCACATAATTTCCATTAAAAGTGACAATAGCTTTATATAATTCGTTAACAATATCTTCTTTGCTTTTGAAATAATGATAGATATTCCTATTTTAAAAATACACTTCGTAGTCACTTTAGTCAAATCAGACTCTATCACCAGAAGTTATTTACTGATACATTTTAGCTACAGTTTCCAGATATTCTTCAATTGGCACCGAGTTTCTCAATGCTATTAACTTGTTACCTGATGCTCCGACGACGGTACGGAATTGTGTGCTTTCACCTGTTGCCTGAGCCACGATTGCATCAACAATAGTCTGAGGATCATCCAATTGGCCAGGATTTGGGTTAGCCATTAGCGCTTCTACCTTTGTCATCATCCCATCGTAATCTCGAATAGATTCATCTTTGTTCCACGTAATATTTCCCTTGAAATTATTACCTGTTGAACCACCTTGTTCGATTAATCTAAGCTCGATATTGAGCGGCTTCAGTTCGTAATAGAGACCTTCCGTCAATCCTTCCAAAGCGAACTTGGACATGTTGTACAGTGAACCAAGCGGCACAGCGGTTGTAACCCCCATGAAGGAACTGATATTGATGAACATGCCGCCATTATTTCCTCTGAAATGTGGTAAAAATCCGCGAATAACATTAATTGGACCGCGAGCGTTGACTGCGAACTGCCAATCAATTGCATCCTCCTTGGCCAATTCTAGCGGACCATAAGTGCCCATACCAGCATTATTGACGACAACGTCAATCTTCCCGAATGCGGCAATCGCTTGTTCCACCGCGGATTGAACTTGGTCCACTTTTGTGACATCAAGTTTGAAAATTTTTATATTTTCGTAAGCTGTAAGCTCCGTTTCTGACTCAGGTGTACGCATTGTAGCCGCTACGTTCCAGCCCAATTGAGCAAATCGAATAGCTGTTAGTTTACCCAAACCTGAACTTGTTCCTGTAATAAAAACTGTTTTACTCATGGTAAAACCTCCTAAAGTATAGTTAACGTTGCTCCTCTGTGAAGTAGCAGTCCCATCAGATCGAACGTTCATTCTAATTATGGATCGAAACATTGCTTTTAAAGTTGAACCGATATTCGTTCCAAATGTCATAATAACAAAAACTGCTGTAAATACGGCAATCAAGGATGGAACGCAAATCGCAAGCAGCGCGGGCTTAAGCATTTTTTTCGAATTCACAATAAAAGGTGTTAACATCATGATCATCATGGACTCTCCTAGAAAAGAGGCATTCACGAAAGAGCCCTTCAGAATTGGCATAACCCCGGAGTCTGCAAACACAGGCAAAATGAGATCTGGATGCAGATTCGTTAAATTTAATCCAAAAGTTATGAGGATACCGGCCAGAAGCAAAGGTCCAGCCATTTCACTGAAACGATCAATAGCTTCGATATTTCCTACATAGTTGATGTAAACCAAGGCAGCTACCATCAGAGCTGTTATGACCCAGATCGGAGTATCGTGGAAAAGAAACTGCTTGATAAATAAGGAGAATAATCGCAAGATATTTGCAGATACTGAAAACCAGACCATAAATTAACTGGCACATGAATATCCAATTCCATAGGACGAACTGCGCCATTCATACTTTGACAGATTGCTTCTGCGTTTTCTAGACTCCTTCCTGCTGCAATAAGGTTCCCTGGAAATAACTTAACTAGCTGTTGGCACATACTCAACCCCACGTTGCATCGCTAAGCTTGAATACACTTGGGATGCTCCAGCAAAGCACACGATATCGGGACATTTTAAAACCTRCCGGTTTACAAGATGAACTGCGTGCTGTACTACTTTACAGTGGCGCCTGCTGGAGTTTCCTTACTCTGTTTCGCCGTGAGGGCGAGCCAAATTTTCAAGCTGAGGAATGTGACTATGTAGCCTCCCTTATGCCGTATATTGCTCAGCCGCTGCAAATGCAGTATTTGAGAGCAGAAGCACCAGACTCGCTCCCCTTTAAAGATCCAGGATTACTCCTGCTTACGCCGGAGCTAGTAAAATCTCGTCCAATGCTGAAGCTGACTACTGGCTATCACTCTTGCAGTCTGAAGTCGATTTTCGAGAAAACGGGCGTAAGCAGTCGGCGTGAATTGACATGGCATCTTGCTACACAATTTCAAAGTTACCAAGCTATTAACCTCTCATTTTCCACCAGTGATTATCCAACGAATTAGCCCTGCTAGAGGCGATCTTTCCACACTGTGAAAGCGCTCTGGCTCTTTGTCATTTCCCCCCAATGCGACTGTGAATTGTGCCTCTTGTATATAACGGTGACGGTAAAAGTCACGTCCTTTAATCGCCACCTTATTCTTGTATACCTCTACGTACAGACCCTCACTTTCGTCTGGCCCCAATGCCACTTCGCCGCCTTGACCGTTGTCTGTCCAAGGCTGCTGCACGGACGATGAATTAACCATCGTAAATTTATCCCGTACTAGCGTATCCGGCAACTTCAACTCCCAATGCGTGTGGCCAGAAAAGAAAATCACCTGAGGGTAATCCGACAATATTTGTTTCAACGCTTCATGTTGAATGATCGCTCTGTTATTCGTACAACAGAAATGCGTGCCTGCCACACTATTGGGAAAAGGTTGATGCAAAAACACGAAGACAGGCTTATCCGCATCAACATCTTCTTTCAACTTCGAACGCAACCAATCTAACTGCGTTTGCGATAGGTAGGCATCTTCCAAGTTTGTCTCATTGGATTGACGATATTGCTCTGACCCTAGAAAAATAAAATGATACCTCTTAATGTGCTGGTCATAATAAACTTGCTTTTCTCCCGTAAGCTGTAGGAATCGGTGAATGGAGGCTTGCTCCGTCTCCTTGTTTGGGAATGTATTTGCGTTCCATACTTTATTTGTATCGAACCATGCTTGATAGAATTCATGATTCCCGATCGTCCATGCCATGTTCTTCGGATGCGGATTAGACTTCAGCAATTCATCTAATTTGTCGTAGTCAGATGACATTCCGTTTGTTAAATCCCCATTAATAATGAGGACATCAGAGCTCGGATTTAGATCGTTTAGGTCACGCAGTGCAGCAGCGAACTTATGATGGGATTGCTTATCCCATGACTGCACATGAATATCGCTAATAACGGGGAAGGACAGTTGAGGTTTCTCCTCTTCCTTCACATTGAGGGGAACAGTGAATAATGCAAGCGACAATCCAACTCTCAATAAACCTATTTTCACTCCTACCACACTCCATTTCCTTCCATTATGGTATTTACTATGAATTAACCATAATTCTTGAATGTAAGCAGGAGATTTGGCACAGCTAAAGATTATATGAACGATTGGAAGTCACTTTACATCATTTTCACACTACTCGACAGGATTCGTCTCTATCTGTTAAGGCRCCTAACACACAATAGAAAGTCCCGCAAAGTCAAAACACCACTCGGGTTGGACTGGAGCGACGTTTTCGTATGGGTCCATTGGACGAAATCCAACGAACACTGTGATTTGAAGGCTCGATTAACGATCCTATTGGATGAAATCCAATAGGATCGGGTAATCGAGCCGCTATAGGGCGGGAAATCTATTTTTCATTGGATTTCGTCCAATGAAATGAGAAATTTAGCTGCGCTATTGGCGTTTTCATTGGATTTCATCCAACGAGGCTACGCTGCCCCCAACGCTGCAACATTTTTTCACTGCTAACGTGTGATTCTCGCTCCCCACAACCTCCCCCAAACATAAATAAGGAGTAACCATTGGTTACCCCAAAAAGGCTGCTTAATTCTAACAAGCTCAAAAATTAGATTCAACTGATTTATCCGAATGAGATAACCACCAAAAAGCTTTCGCCCTCAATAAGGACGAAAGCTTTCGCTCACGTGTTTCCACCTAAATTTATCGATCATACTCACGATCCATCTATCTCGTCCGCATAACCGTGAATTCTTGTTGCCATAAAATCCTACCACCAATCTCAAGTCTCGCCCGCAGCTGGTTCTGCCCGACCTTCAGGGGCTTGGCAGCACTATATTGGAAGAAAGCCAAATCCCACTGAATAGGTGCAACCCATTTGGGGTAAGTCTGGATGGCCTCTGCCGGCGGGGCTCCAATATCTTCCACAATCAACTTCGGTCTTAGCTCAGGCGAAGCTTTGACTGGAATCTGCTGGATGCTGTCCCTGAAAGCTACATTGAGCACCATCTGCTCTGAGTCGACCGATGTTGGAATGGCAAGAGCATTCACATTGTACGCTTGAAGGGTGAAGGTGAGGGAAGTGTCAACCTTTGCTATAAGCGACCCGAACAAGTTCCGTACATCGGCTTCATTCAGATACAATTCTCCGTTCGAGGAAACCTGCGGAGCTGCTGTTAAGCTCAGCTGCCGAACCTCTTTGCCGTTCCAGAGTGTTGTTGCCTGCTGAGAACCGGGCTGGATGCGGAAGCCCGTGCCAAACTTACTGTTCTGATAAGTAGTCCAACCGCCTGACTCACTTTTATCGTAACGGAAGCCCTCGGATAGAAAGGGGATGGATACATACCAAGCGTTATCCCGTATATATCCGACTTGGCGATCTTGAAACTTAAGCTCGTCCCCATCGATCTTCGCGCTGTTGTAGTACAAGGTGTAGAATGACATGTCCACAGCCGGATCAAATCCTTCACCCACGATATGATCGGTATATGGATTTAGTTTCAACCAGACAAGCCCAACATAAGAATCGATCTGGTACCAACGGTTCCCTAAATTATCATCCCAGTATCGAATCGGGTGAAGAATTTGAGGCGACGCTTGCGCGTATTTATACCAATTACCCATGGGGTAGCTCATTAGCTGTGCATTGGATTTCAATTCAATCGCCACGTCTGTAGGCTTAGCAGCAATAGGATCGGCAAATTGTTTATTCACCCAACCATCCCCTGCCGAAGTATGAACATGATACCAGATTGGTTCATCCTGTGTATTGCCA
>NZ_JBFTQB010000563.1:0-4301 GCF_056398785.1 Paenibacillus sp. 01T422
ATGGTGGACACCGGACGACCCATTCCTCTACGATCTACAGGTGTCATTGAAAGATGGTGGGACGATCGTCGATAAAATAGACAGTTACTTCGGAATGAGAGAAGTAAAACTAGGAAAAGTCGATGGTATCCAGCGTCCTATGTTGAACGGGAAATTCGTCTTTCAGATGGGAACTTTGGATCAAGGATATTGGCCGGATGGCCTTTATACAGCGCCAACAGATGACGCACTGAAATTTGATATTGAAGCTGAGAAGCGGATGGATATGAACATGATCCGCAAACATATTAAGATTGAACCCGCCCGCTGGTATTACTGGGCAGACAAATTGGGACTTCTCGTTTGGCAGGATATGCCAAGTGGAACCAGCAGAGATGTGTCGGCTCAGCCGCAGTATTACAAAGAATTCGATGAAATGATCAAGCAATTGCAGAATTCGCCTGCGATCATCGTCTATATTGTTTTTAATGAAGGCTGGGGTCAATTCGACAACGGTGGAGACTATACCAGAGAGGCCATCGCGCATGCGCTGAAGGCAGATTCAACTCGCCTCATTAATGGAGTTACTGGATGGTACGATGCCGGAGGTGGAGCTAACGAGTCCAAAGCGGGTCACTTCCTTGATTGGCACAGGTATCCAGCACCCGAGTCGCCGACTCCTTCGGAATATCGGGCCGCAACGCTTGGTGAATATGGGGGCGTAGGCCTTCGCGTGCCAGGGCATGAGTTCAGTCCTTTGACTGTGTATGCCGGACTAGCCATGAATACTAAGGAAGAGCTAACGGATCAGTATATTAGTTATATCAATACGATCAAGAAACTGAAGGATAAACCTGGACTTAGTGCGGCCGTATATACCCAAATCTCGGATGTCGAATATGAGATCAATGGATTATTAAGTTATGACCGCAAAGTGGAAAAGGTTGATTTTGCTCGCGTTGCCGCAGCACACAGGGAATTAATCGGCAGCAGCAATAAATCCGATCTCCTGACTAGCATTCAAGCAGCGAAGCAAATTCGTGATAACGCCGTTGTAGGAGATGGACCAGGACAGTATAAGCAGCAAATCGTGAATATCTTCTCAGCAGCAATTGCGAACGCACAAGCTGCGTATGATAACGAGCAAACCACCGCGGATGGCATTAAAACAGCGATAGCTGCGCTAGATGCAGCCATCAAGCAATTCCGCGATAAAGCCAACAATCCACTGCCTTTTATAGATACGTTTGATGATCTGAATGCAGATGGTTGGACGACATACGGTGGTGAGTGGAGTGCTGCCACCGGCAAATACACCGTGATTAACGGTGAAGGCTATAAAGCTGTGGCTAAGGATACGAAATTCCAAGACTTCACTTACGAAACGGATATCTCCATGAGCGCTAGTCCCAATTTGGCTAATGCTGGCGTCATATTCAGAGTGAATAATCCAACTGTTGGAACGGATAACTTGCAAGGGTATTATGCGGGCATTACGCTCGCTGGTCGCGTTCAATTAGGCAAGTTAAATAACAATTGGACAGAATTGGCGAATAAAGCTGCCCCTCCGATCAGCGTAGACACGGTTTATCGATTAAAAGTTGTAGCCAAGGGACCAAACATTGACGTATATGTTAACGATACGCTTGTGGCTAGTGCAGTTGACGGTACCTACACAGAAGGCGCTATTGGGCTTCGCACTTACAAGGCTAATGCAACGTTCGATAACATTCGTGTAGCTGAGATGGAAGATGAGGTACAACCGAACATGACATTGGACGGAGCTAGCCTAGTCAATGAAGGTTCGACGTTCGCCGTAAAGCTTGGTGTATCAAGTGTAACAAACACAGTATACGGGTCAGATGTTACGTTGAAGTATCAAGCGGATTTGTTTGAGCTGCAGAAGATAGACTCAGCTGCCAAGGGAATTGCTGTGGTTCATTATGTCGATGATCATAATGGCAGCGTTCGCATGGTGCTAGCGAACATTGGGGGAGATGATCAGAGCAAGTATGAAACACCGCTTGTTACACTCCAATTTAAAGCGAAAGGTTCTCCTAATTCCGCTGGTAACATCGCGGTGCTCAAAGCAGTTTTGGCAGATGAGAAAGGCACGGAGACAGAAGCTCTACCCGCTGAACTTACAGTGCGGATTGAGGGTTACGTCTCTGACGGTGACTTGAACCATGACAGTAAATACTCAATCGGTGATTTAGCGATCCTTGCCACTCATTATGGAAAAAATAGCAGCAGTCCAGATTGGAATGTGGCTAGAGCAGCAGACTTAACTGGCGATGGTAAAGTAGATATTGAAGATCTAGCGAAAATGGCACAGAAGGTGTTGAATCAGTAAGTAGAATGGAAGAGGAATGGAATCATGGCTTTCACAGCATGATTCCATTTTTTTTGTCCTAACTTTCTTTTGTTTAAGCTTACATCCAATAAATAGCAACGGTGCAACCAAAAAGTTTGTTATAATGGGTGTTATTTGAATATTCA
Organism: Paenibacillus sp. 01T422; assembly: GCF_056398785.1. Taxonomy (NCBI): domain Bacteria; kingdom Bacillati; phylum Bacillota; class Bacilli; order Caryophanales; family Paenibacillaceae; genus Paenibacillus; species Paenibacillus sp. 01T422. Next base: position 2,479 of record NZ_JBFTQB010000563.1, read on the forward strand.
TTGAACGGCCGCACCTGCTCCCGGCACCTCGAATCATCTAAGGAAATTCGAATCAGCATACGGGGGACTGCGGACAATTACGGATGGGAAGTGAATCATTAGCATGATGGTACGATATAAGGCTTATTGCCATGCTATTTTGAACAAGTATCTTACAGGGGAATCTATCGATTATCGTCAGGTCATCTCGCTATTTCTCCCGATTCTCATCGACCAAGCCTTTCTTGTCGGCTTAAGTTTGGTGAATACCGCGATGATTAGTTCATCGGGCGTGGCGGCGATCAGTGCCGTAAGCATGGTCGATTCGCTCAACATGTTTTTGGTTAACGTATTTGTCGCCTTGGCGACCGGTGGTACAGTTGTGGTGGCGCAGTATAAGGGTAGTGGCAATGAGAAAATGGTTTCCAAAGCAGCGGCAAGCTCGCTTTCCGTGGTCACGTTGGTGGCGTTGGTGCTTAGCCTGCTGGTTCTGCTGTTCTATCATCCAATCCTGAAGGTGCTATTCGGAACGGCGGAGCCAGAGGTGTTCTCTCATGCCGGTACCTATTTGGTGGGAAGCTGCATATCTTTCACGGGGATTGCAATCAAGGAAGCGATCAACGGAGCGCTTAGAGGGATCGGCAGGACAAGAGTGACCCTGATGTTGTCTTTAATCATGAACCTCACCTATGTGCTGCTCAATATCGTATTTGTCCATTATCTGGACATGGGTGTTCTAGGGTTAAGCGTAGCTGTGAATATTTCCCGTTATTTGGCAGCAGGTTGCGCATTGTTCTACTTGCTGCGTATGGATGCCAGCCTGCGAATTCGGCTTAAGGATGTACTCGATTGGAATTTCTCCATGTTTAAGAAAATCATGTTCATTGGGCTGCCATTCGCAGCGGAGCAGTTATTTTTTAACGGGGGAAAAATGTTAACCCAAATCTATATCGTAAGCCTAGGCACCTATGCGATTGCGACTAACGCTATCAGCTCGGTAATCGCGATGTTGTTACAAATTCCTTCGATCGCACTGTCTACGGCGTTAGTCACGGTGGTAGGGCAATGTATCGGGAGGCGCAATATTCAGGATGCCCGTAAATTTACGAGGTCGTTTATGTGGCTGTCATCAGGTTCCCTGTTATTAATGGGGCTGCTGCTGCTTCCGTTTTTCAAACCTCTTGTAGGATTGTTCAGYCCTCCGGCAGAGATTATGGATGATCTGTATCTCATTATGCTGGTCAATCTGTTAGCTCAGATCCCTCTATGGTCGATCAGTTTTCTACTGCCTGGGGCACTGCGAGCTGCGGGGGATTCGCGTTTCACCTCGATTTCTTCGATGTTGACCATGTGGTTGTTCCGGGTTGTACTTGGTTATGTGTTTGGGATCACCTTGGGCTTCGGAGTTATCGGGGTTTGGGCGGCTATGCAATTGGAATGGGGCGTGCGCGGGGCGGTTTTCCTCTGGCGCTACTATGGGGACAAGTGGTATAAACACCGCTTGATCGAGCCTACGAGTGGGAAATAGACCCCATTCAATCAGGGGTCATTTAAGTGCTTGTTTGCTCGCGTAATACTTGGGCAGCACGCCTACTTTTTTCTTGAACATACGCAGGAAGCCAGTGTAATCATTGAAACCGGACCCCATGCAGGCTTCAGTCACGTTGTGACCTTCTGTGAGCATTTTTTTGGCAAGCRCAATCCGTTTGTAGATGATGTATTCATGGATGGTGCTGCCCGTATGTTTCTTGAAAAGTCGGCTTAGATGATATTTGCTAATAAAAAACATCTTTTCGAGCCGTTCAAGTGTCAAATCTTCCGTCAGATGTTGATCCAGATACGCC
>NZ_JBFTQB010000564.1:0-4299 GCF_056398785.1 Paenibacillus sp. 01T422
ATTTTTATAAAATACGATTTCCCCTCTTTGAACGTCATTTGATTTTTTGTAATACGTTTGATCGACTACAATATCGAAGCCATCGAACTCATGATGACCCCAATCCATGTTGTCATAACGGTGACTGTATACATGCATTCCTTCAACGGAGTTAATAATATTTATATCTTGTTTTGTTACATTATCTTGTAGCGGTTCTACTGTGCAGGCTGTTAGTAAAACAGAAATTAACAAAAGAAATACGCTTAATCTCATTAGTTCACCTCCAAAAGTATCCTATAATTATTATACTTCAAAGGGATAGTTCATTCTCCATATTTTGTTAATTATTAACGAACATCTGCATTAAATAAATCCTTTAGCGTAAAATGTTAGCCTGTCAGTCCTAATCGTTGAAAAGGCGTTGTTTCCGAGTGCCCCACGCTAGACTGCCCGTTAGCGGGGAGATGGTCGAACGATCGATTTCGCGGCATTCTTATGTTTTTTTGCAACCAATATCCTCTCTGTAATTAATCCTTTAAACTCACTCCTAAATTAGCCAAACGAATAAAATAATCACTCTTACCGTCATAATGCTTGTATTCACCGACTTCGAAATTCTCCAAATTGATAATGTTTTTTAATAATTCTGGGATGACCTTTTCTTCGTTTTGCCAAATAATAGTTTTATTTATAAAAGGATAAGGTCTGTAAGGATTTGACGTATGTAGGTAAAAAGCATCGCAAGTCGGGTCTTTTGAGTCTAAGAAGATCCAAGCTTGAAAGGGCTTCGTGTTTGACAGGTCTGAAGTTTGGATTTTCCTCAATAGTTCTATGTAATGTTTGATATGGCTTCTTCTGTCTTTAACGTTCTCACTTATTCCCTTCCCGTCAAAGTGCATATGCCACATATTATGCCAAGTGGTTTCATCGGATAAATGGTGACTAAAATCCTGAAGCATTTTCTTTAAACTTCGATAATATCGTCTTCTACCACGAATTTTCGCCATGCAGATTCACCTTCCGAATTTATTTTCATATGAAGAGTTTCACCCTAATACTCAATTATCTGCCCGTTTCTTCAATGAAGTTAAATATCGGGTTTTTTACGTTTGAAATACGATAAAGTTACAAATTGCTTAACACGATTGTTAAAATGTGCTAATATTGTTAATAAGGAGGTGGTTAATAAAATGCAACAAATCTCTGATTATCTTTTTATGGGTTCTATAATTCTGCTAATATTAACATTGCTTTTCAAAGGAGTAGGCTCTAAAGGTTCTTCTAATTCTATGGGAAACATCGATTTAGCCATGCATGAAAACCATGGTAATGATTTGAAAAGTCAGGACTCGATTATCAAAAGTATATTTAAATCAGTTTTCATATGGATATCAATTTTAGGAATACTTGTTTCAATACTCTTGTCGAAAATATAAATTCCTACCGGAAATATTGAACAAAAAAGGGCGCTGTAAAAAGCGTCTTTTTTGTTAGCTTCTATACAGCTAGAGGGAGATGATCAGCGGGATTAATACCGCTCCGCTATGCACTAACGTTCTTTCGTTAGCTTATCGTGAGAAAGGTGCTACTTCCCCGTAGCAATAGCAGTAATAATTCGAATAACTTGGTATATCATCAATGAGGCAAATACAAGGACAGAAATAGTAGCAAATATTCTCTGAGGATTTTTATACCACTTTGGAAAATGGTCGAGCCTTTTGGGAACTTGAAAACCCGAAACAATATCGACATGTTTGATTACATCGTTAAAGGGAGCCCTATCTTCTAGGGAACTCGTTTCGATTTTATTCTCAGTAAGATGAAGCGTTTCATCATTAAATGGATTATAGGAAGTATTTTTCATTTTAGACCTCCTCAAATTTCATTAAAAACATCCATATTATAACATTTTTTATATGTGACAGGAAGGAACTAATAAACTAATTTGCCCGAAGCAAACCTCTAAACTAAAATTTAGCGAAGCTTATCAATAAAAATATGATAATTTTTCAAGTCACTTAATAATTGCCTTTCAACTTCAATTCTTAGTTTTGGACCCATACTTTTAGAAAGACCTAAATCTTGAAAATTGGGTTTCATATTTATCCCCACCTACTTTCTTGCAAATTCCGATCATAATTTGAACATATTCTTCGTTTTTTACCATATTCCTTTTGGTGCTATCCTACCCATTTTGTTGAGTAAACCTGCCGTTACTTGAATTAAGGGCTGCCTCGCGGCAGCCCCTTTAATATTGAACTATAGTTCTCTCGTTAGCGGAATGGGCTAACTAAGTGTAGCTTTATTCTAAAAGGACAGGAATCATAAAAGAAAAAAATATGGTTCCAACCAAGAAAGAGATTAATGAAACTTTATAGCCAAGTTTTTTTATAAAAATCACACCAAATACAACTACTAAAAAGGGAATGCCCCACAAGAAATAAGGCAAGAACTTCATTCCACTATTGGAGTTTAAAATTCTTGGCAGTGTTGAAAGTGAATTAATGTAAAGAATACTTCCAATTGAAATCCATAAAACTGAAAATAGAAGTCCGAGCATTATGTTAGAAAGCAATTTACATTTACTCACCAAATCCCCTCCATCTCAAAGTTGAATCATAATAATTTTAATTCGAATCCGTTACTAGAGGGAATACATTTTGTTCTGCACGTTATTGTAACGAGGCTGCCGATTGATCCAGCAGCATCGTCCTGGCTACCTATTGAACAAACGTCTCCCGTTACTTGAATGAGCAAATAGAGGAGCTGCCACGATGCATGCCCCTCAACTATAGTTTTCCGTCGTAGAAAAGTTCTGTCGCTAAGTATTTTTATTTGGATAATTTTCAAGATCCTCTCTGATTTCTTTTAAATCTGAGGAAATCTTATCAAATAGAACCTTATTCTTTTCATCATTTCTATCTTTAAAATTTGTACTGCCAAAAAAATCATACTCTACATTCATAATAAGTTTTTTAATGCGCTCTCCCTCATCGTCAAACTTGCTCTCATAGAATGCATTTATTTTCTCTCTTTCAGAAAAAGGAAATCCCACATACTCTATACTTATTTCAAAAACCTTAACAATCTCAAATGCTACGTTTTTAAATTCACTCTGTTTTATCCTCATTTTTGAATCATCCTCCATAAAACATCCAGAAGTGACATTATTAAAATTAATAGAAATGCTGTACTAAACGTATCATATTCTGATGATCTAACACCTCAATAAATTATCTAATTGCATATATTTTTCTGCCGTCTTACTAGAGATTCGTGCACGTTTTGTACAATAGGCTGCACGTGGCAGCCTGTAAAGGTTTGTTCAACTATCTTATCCGTTAGTTCAATCTTCATCACTGTATTTTACAATGTCACTTTTTATATATTATTTATAGGGGAACACTAAAAATCATTTCCTCTATAGCCTCTCCTCTGTAGTAAACTACAGAATCAGTACGTTTTTCTTCGATTTTGCGCTGCGGTATTATTTCCAAATGTTCAGGAAGTTCTTTGGGGGTATGATATTCACTCGTAAATCGGTATATTTTCATAATACCCTCTTTCTTTTCTTCCCCTCCTAATGAGCCAATTCCCAAAATGTTACCCTTGTCATCTTTTACTTGAATGTTGCTGATAGAGGAAGGATCAGTGAGTGAGTAATTAATCGGCACAGTGATTTCGTATTCAATGAAGGTGCTTAGAGGTCTAATAACCACTCTAGACACGGTAATCTTAACATCATGTACTTTGTTTGACACAACTGGCTCGTATGTTTTTGTAGCATGGTCTGAAAGTTTGCGTGAGACTGGAATTTCAATTATCCAATCATCTTGATAGCTTTCCATTTTATTTACTTTGATTGTAAGTTGAAATTCCTCTGGTATTATCAGTTTCTGTTCGTCTTCATTATCGTAATTTACATTGTAATAGATAATTCCACCGTATTTATCATCTGGAAGAGTGTGGAATTCCCCTCCTGAGTGAAAAGCCAACCTTCTGCCGTTAATATATAGTTGAACATCATTTGAGTTTAGAGCAGGTTTGTATGTCATGTCCTTTGTATAAGATTGAACCATATCGAATACAAGTTCGTTTTGGTCAACATACAAATTCTCAACATTTAAGGTGATACCTTGTTTTGATACCCCTTTCCCAACAGGTGTGCTTAGTCCCTTTTCCACTACTTGTTTTGTTAGAGTTTCTAATGATAACAAGTTCGTCACATAAGCTAAGACTTGTGAGGAGAATGCAAGCGTGATGAAAGTAAAACAGATAGCCATGGATAAAACCAAAGCTATCAACCTCTTATTTAAT
>NZ_JBFTQB010000565.1:0-12066 GCF_056398785.1 Paenibacillus sp. 01T422
CCCAAAGACACGAACAGGTCGTTGACGATACCTCCTTCTGTCGTGAAGAAGATGTAGGAGATCCCCACCACAACCACCCATGATACGAAGTGGGGAATGTAGACAATCGTTTGAATGCTGCGTTTGAAAACTTCCCTGCGCACTTCATTTAATAACAAGGCCAGTATGATGGGCAGCGGGAAGAAAAAGACCAAATTATAGACAGCAAGAATGATCGTATTCTTGAACAGCATCGCGAATGAGGCATCAAAAAAGAACCTCTCAAAATGCTTGAAACCCACCCATTTACTGTGCAGCATGCCCAAGGCCGGCTGATAGTCCTGAAAGGAAATCAACAGCCCCCACATGGGGAAATAACGAAAAATAATAAAGTAGAGCATGCCAGGAAGCGCCATCGCATACAGCCATTTGTTTTTCAGCAAACGGTTGATTCTCATGCGGGCTTTGCTTCTTGCAGCCGTATCCGCTTTTATCGGTCTGGAAGTCAGTTCCACGTTGACTCGTCCTCCTCGTTTGTTTTGACAACGTTAGCGTATCGAAGCCGTAAATTGCGTGCAATAATCACCAGCGCTCCACCTGCTGATAATCAGCTTTGTGGCGGCTATAGCTGGCATTTATAATCAGTAGCGGCCCTGCGGATAATCATTTGTACGCAAAAAAGAGACTGTTCCTAGTCAATTGATGACTTCTGGAACAGCCTCTTTAGGTTAACGGGAAGTTCTAAGGGAACAATCCATTCAGGTGCAGCAGCTGAAAATTGCTGGAATAACTACCGTTAATTTGCGCTGCTCAGTGGCAGGGAGCGAAATAGCGGTAGGAACTCCAGTTAAATCGTCGGCATGATATAGTATTTGGCGGGTATGGGTGATAATAGCGGTAGAAAATCCAGTTAATTGGAGAAAAATGTATGGATTGCTGCAAATAGCAGGAGGAATCGGCGCTACTTGCAAGGAAAGTCGTCAGCCAATGGCATCCCTTCGCTGTTCCCGATACTGGCCGGGCGTCATTCCTTCAAGCTTGCGGAATTGGCGGATGAAATTCTGCGCATTCGTGTACTGCAAGCGCTCTGCTATGTCGGTGATCTTCATCTCCGTGCTGCTCAGCCAGCTTCTGGCCATATCATGGCGATATCCCGCCAAGTATTCACTGAAGCTCATCCCCGCTTCCTTGCGGAACATCCGGCGGATATAGTGAGTGCTGTAGTTCAACCGCAGCGCGCACTGCTCCAGCGTCAAATCACTGTCATAATGGTCATGGATGAGATCCATCACCGAGCGGGAAATGCTTTTGCCGGACGACTCGTGCCGCTTGAGGGTCAGCTCCATCATTGGTTGAATCATCTGATCTCTAAACCAAACTTCAATCTCCTGCGGTGTCTTCCAGCGGAACATGTGCTCATACGCATTCCGTTGATCCGGGAATAGAAGCTCCCCCGTATCGCCCATGTCATACAATACACGGATGAGATCCGTCAGCAGCATGGCAAAAGACATCCGATAAACATTCGAATCCGTCTCTACGCGCAGGACGTCCTGGATAAACTGATGCAGCAGTTCCTCGGCTTTGTGCTTATCGAGCAATGCAATTGCCTGGATTAGCTCCGACACCAAATGGTGCGGATAGTAGTGCCTTGAGGCTTGTTTTGGCTTCAAGTCATCTAGATGCAGGATCGCCTTTTCGCCAAGGCGAATCCGGTATTGCAGGGCTTCTTTGGCTTCAAGAAATGCCCCTGAGGTCGCAAACAGTTGGTCATAGGGCCTACTGATGCCGATACTTACCTTTAGTCCCAAATATTCGTCTACGGCACTTTGCACCGACATGGCCAGAGCACTCCATTCGCTGAGCAGCTCCATGTGGTTATCCGTATCACTGCCGACCAGAATCACCTGATAATTGCCAATAGGCATCGCATGGATGCGCTGCGGCATACCAATTAGCTCTGCGGCGATATTATTAATCGCAAAGAGCAGCAGATCCTGCTCACTGGAGCGATATCGTGTTTGATCCAGCGTATCGATCTGCAGGACCAGCACGGCATAATTCTTCCAGACAGGCAGCTGGAAGCGCTCCGCCTTCTCCTCCATCTCGCCGCGGTACAGCTCCCCTTGAAACAGCTTCAGCATGAAGTAGTCCACAAGCTGTCCGGCCTGAATCTTCATTTGACCTTCCAGCTGCTCCTTCGATTGATGGAGTGAAGCCACCTGTGTGCCGATCCATTGCAGCTCGTCTTTCACTGCAGAGCCGCTGTTTTGCGGTTTGCTGTGGCGCATCGTGAATTCCATGAGACTACGGACCGGAAAATACATCCGCTTGGAAGCCCAATAGGACAGCAGCGCGGCAAAAAGCAGCAGCACAACGCATGCCGTCAGCGTCGCCCATCCGATAGCAGCGGATTCCTTCCTTGCTTCCTCTAGCGGGATCACCGACACATATGTCCAGTTATTGTAGCGAGATTGATTATAAATCACGCTATAAGGCTTGCCTGACAAGGTACTGTTGACATACCCTTGTGTATGGCCTAATTGCTGCAGCTCCTTGGCCCATGGCTCAGCCAGAACACTTTGACCAATCCGCGCAGGATCACTGTGAATGATAATCTTCATCTTGTCATCCAAGACCATCGTTTCTCTTGTTGAGAAACCTCCCGTCAGCAGCTTGGAGAGCTCCGTGTTCGACATCCGTACGAATAAATAGCCTTTGGGCTCCGCAGCAAGCGGTGGAATCGTTTTCACAAGTTTGATTCCTGCAAAAGAAGCATCCTGATCAGGCAGCCACCGGGATGTATAGACATAAGCAAGCGCGTTCGACGCGTTCGCAACGTCCGTACCAAAATAAAAGCCGCCGTCTTTGATATACCAATTGTTCTGCGGACTATGCAGCTCTGCTGATTTCACACCTAATTCGTAGGTTTGAACCCCTAGAAGCCCTTTTACCGCCTGAACTGTAGATGTCGATTGAAAGAAAGCGTATACACCTAGGCACAGCAAAGGCACCGCGCTAATCAATGAGGTCGTAATCAGCAGCTTAATTAGAAATGATGAGTATCGCGAAGGCATAAGTTCCTCCATCCGAAAAAATTGAACGACATAGAAAAAATACAAAAATGACACCCTAAATGTTTAGAAGTGTCATTTCCGATGCAATTCATATTATTATTGAGCTTTAACGATCTCTCTACCTTTATATGAACCGCAGTTTTTGCAAACATGATGTGCTTTTTTCAATTCTGCACATTGTTCACACTTCACCATTCCTGGTACTTCCAGTTTAAAGTGAGTACGGCGCTTATCGCGACGTGTTTTGGACGTTCTCCGTTGAGGAACTGCCATTTTCAAAACACCTCTTTTCAGTTACATAAATCAACAAAGTATATAATAACTTTCTTGATCTATATTGTCAATGCTGAGTTGGGATAATTGCATCTCTCGAATACATAATAGCCTCGTCCACGTCACCAGACGTATACGCCTTCCAAGCCTCTTCATCCCCTCGCAAGTGTTTGTCAAACCATGCCAGCAGCATTCGCCTAACTTGCAATTTCACCTTTGGGCGACCTCTAATTCCATGATCCTCCCCATGGAAGAGAAGGAGCGAAACCTCTTTGCCCATTGAAGTAAGCGCTGTGAACATTTGCTCAGACTCCGCAACAGGTACAATCCCATCGAGTTCACCTTGCATAAGCAGTAACCTGTTTGAAATAGCTTGGAATCAGTCAAGCACCGCATCGCCAAAAAACCTCCAAAACTTCCTCCGTATACGGCAACTCTGTTCGGATTAAGAGCTTTATACTGCCTCAGTGTACACTCTACAGACTCCAACACCTCAGGAATCGCGTGCGTTCCCCAATCGTCCAAATGTAGATCGGATCGTACACTTCCATAGCCTGCTGTGCCTGTAGAGTTTATAACCAAAACAGCATAACCGTTACCAGCAAGAAGCTGGTGAGTATCTTCATACGACATACAGAGTTGAGCCGCTCCACCGTATAAGTAAACAATTAACGGGACTGACYCTGGCATTGCCTCATCCATGCCATCAGGCTCATAAAGCCATGCTCCCGGGGCAGGGACCTGATCTATTGCCTTAGGAGGAGCCCACACAATCTCCAAGGATCCCGAACCCCTGAGAGAATCAGGACAAAGCGCCAATTCCGTCCGATCAATACGAAAGAGAGCAGGAACAAAAGGCAACCCATTCTCCGAATGCACACAAACAACTCTCCCGTCTGAAGTTATACTGTGGCACCGGGAAGCACCGCGCCCTAGAACTTCTGTATGCAGCTTGAACAATTCACCTCTGTATACTCGCGCTAATTCGGTCTGATGTCCCCTCGTTGCAATGAATGCAATATATTCCTCATTTATCCAATAAACTTCTTGCTTAGCGGCAGGCATCCCTACTGGAGTTCCCGCGCTCATCTCTTCCTGCGAACCGTATTCACAAAGGACCCCATCTACCAGATCAAGCACATACAACCGCGTATCATATGCGTTGAGTAGAAAACCTGCCGGGTTCATCGTCTCATGACGAAAAGAGCGAATGAATAATGGTGAAGATTCCGTTTCTATCGATCTCGAAGCAACATAGGCCAGATAACGGCCTGAAGGGGATGAAACCGGAGTGTTCATAAAACTGTGAGGCAGTGGTACGGGTTCCCTTTCCACATTCGTCTCCAAATGAATGCTCCTTAATCGTAATTGCGGAAGGGTCCCGATAATGTTAACTTGATCTACAAAGTAAAGGATATCTTCGTGAAGCGAGAAAAAGACATGATCAAATTCATAGCCTGGGCCAGCAAGCCAAACAGGATCCTCCATATCACCTTCAGATAAGGTTGCCTGCACATACACAATAATTCTCTTCTTACGCCACCATGCCCATCGCTGAGGAATCTTAGTGATATGCCAATAATCGCTGTACTGCGGTGAATCTATCGGAGGAGTAGCGTCGCAGACGAGATAAAAACCTATTCCCGCCTTATCCCACAGAAGCGATGAAGCATTATGGAATATCTGAGGAATTCGTCTTATGGATCCATCTTCAACAGAATAAATAGCAATGTAATCCGTTTCTTCTGTTCTCTGAAGTACAGCAAGTTCCTTTCCATGTGGAGAGAACTGAAGACATCTTGCCCCTACCCCAGGACTGCCCTTCCAAATCAGGGTTATTCCCTCTTGTTCAACTATAGAGCACRGATACAAAGTATATTCAAATTCATCCTCTTCCAAGTCCCACATCGTGGAAAGGAAAGCTGAGTGTCTTCCGTCTGCTGTAACAGCGGTTTCTTTATAATCTGCAATGTCCGTAAGATCCCTAAACTCCATCCTCCGTCTTCTCACTCGTTCGATCCCTGAGCAAACACCGTATTCGCATCCGTATGCTCGAAGCAGAGATTCACAGTGCGCACTTCAGAACGTGTACGATGCAAAACGCCTGCGGGGATGGTTACATACTCATTGGGAGACAAAACAATGGATTTCTCGTCACTTAGATCGATGATCAGCTCCCCTTCCACAACAAGGAACAGTTCATCTGAATCGGGGTGGGAATGCCAAGGATAAGTTCCCGTAAATACCGCTAGCCTCAAACAACTTTCATTGACTGTTCCGATAATGGAATTATGATAGTTTGATGCTATATTTTCATATAGTGATGTTAGCTTCCCTTTCAGAATCAATTGATTATCATTCATATCATAACCCCCAAAGTAATATTAATGTAAATTTAACTAACAACCATAAAAGAAAAATATTGTAAATTTAATCGAAAGAAGTTATAGTAGTTTTAGTAGCCAATTGGATAAATAAGGAAATTACTTATGAACTCCATTATATCTGGCTACAAATCAAAATGGAAGAGAGGTGTTATAATATGATTAAAAAAACTTCCAAAAAGTCTACTACAATCCGCACAACAACTCCTTACATTGGAAACTAATACTTACTATGAGAAGAGACCTAAAGGCAAAACTTTAGGTCTCTTTTTCCATTAACACCATTTGAATTTACCATTTTCATTCCATTTGGAGGGATAGTTGATGATCAACAACTTATCACGAACTCGTGCTACGTTATATGACATATTGGACTCTGCGTGGGAGTCAATAGAGGAGCAAGATAAGACCTATCTATGTATTTATGGAGAATCCKGGATAGGAAAGAAAGATACTCTAACGGATTGGATGGAAGAAAAGTTCACACACGATACTCTCATCCACTCTGACGGCAGATCTTCCTCCTATGGCTATTTTGCCGGTTTGGAAGTTCTTATTCATACCCTTTTAGAAGACATGCATGCAACTCATCCCGAATATATTCATAAGCATGAGCAGACCCTTAAACGCCTCTTCCCCTACCTACCTTCCAACTATTTTGCATATGAAAAGGATTTGACCAATTTAGCGTCTCCAGACGAGCGTACCCGCTTCTACCACCATGAATATCAGGAGAAGCTTCTCCATGGAGTTTACGAATGTCTGTTAGACGCTGTATCTATAACAGGACGTAACTTCAAAATTATAGTTCATCATGCAAGCGAGCTTTCCCAAACGGCTAAGACGTTCTTGCGTATCTTTCACCGCCGTAATCAACTAGCAAAGTCAATGCGGATTGTGCTTCTTTGCGAACAGCCGCTCGACCCTGATATAGCAGAAGCCGCAGTGACTCTTCCCTTTCACCGCATGGACCGAGATGAGTTCGGACTTTGGATAGATCAATTGCCTCAAGGAATCCGCATATCGTCCAAAAAAATGGATCTCCTTTATGAAGCATCCGGCGGGAACACAGCGAAACTGTATGCCCTTCTGGAAGGAATGGAGATAGGTATGGAAGTGAATCCATACTTGCCCTATCCTACATATCTTGATTTTTGTCTACAGCTGAAAGGTGAAAAATCGCGCTATACTCTGCTAAAAGCATTCATTGAAGGACATTGCGCTTCCGATGATCCTATGGCCTTGCGCAATTATGCGACATTCCATCCCGAAACACGGGCAAGACTACATAAGGAGCAGATCGAGAAACTCCGCGGCGAAAGCTCTTGGGGGAATTTGCTTCACCCGATTCATGCCATGTCTTTGCTTACTCAAGCAGAACAACTGGGGGCTCTGACTCCCATCTCCATCCAATTGCAAGAAATTGGCCTTTATGATACTTGGTTTGAAATATTTTCTCCTTACTATACTTCTAATCATCTTCGCGTTCTTCCGGATGGTGAACAACCCCATAATTCGGTGTTCATCCGAATGTCGTTCATTTTGTACTCACTCGGACTGTCGAGTTTGTCCATTCCGTATTTGGAATTATTTTATCAACAATTTCCAGAAAGCCACGCGGTCCCTATGATTCTGTACTCTCAGAGCATGACTTATGGACGCTATCAAATTCCGGTGGATCTACCCAAAGCCGAGTATTATGCACTTTTAAACTTGGAGAAGATTGAGAACCTGTTCCTTAACCATCCCAAATATGATTACATTATGGTTTTTGCTGAGAATGCGCTTGCTTATATCCGTGCCCGCCAAGGCCGCTTTGTAGAAGCCATTGAGCTATGTACAAAAGGATTAGACCGTATGGAAGAAATCTATGGAAATGAGAAATATGCACTGCACCAATCCATCTTGGTTTACAATACGGGGCAAGTATATGAATTGGTTGGTGATTTTGACAAAGCCTATGAAACATATAAGCATGCTATTGCTCTCGATCCAAACTATGGAGAATACTACAATGATATAGCTAACCTGCTAAAAAAAGCTGGAAAACTAGAAGAGGCCATGGCGTATTACTGCAAAGCGGTCTCGGTGTCATTTATTATCACGAGGGACGCTATGCTGAATCTCTGGAAATGCTCAATAACACCATTTACCACCAGCCTAAGGAAGCACAAGCCTATAATAACCGTGCACTTGTTTTTCAAGAGTTCGATCGCCTGCAAGAGGCAGCACAAGATTTAGACTATGCCATTCTTTTGAATCCTAAGTTAAGTGAAGCTTATAATAACAGAGCCATATTGCATTTCAACGAAGAGAGGTACGAAGAATGTCGGGAAGATCTAGAATGCTCACTGGAGCTCCAGCAGGACCCTGATATTTACATAAATCTAAGTATGCTTCATCGTAAACAAGGTCAGATGGTAGAGGCATTGGAAAAGCTCCGCACGGCCAAAGAAAAGTTCGGCTCTTCGGAAGCCCTTGATCATTTACTTTTGGAAATTGAAGGCGAGCTCGTATCCTGATGACCACAACCAACGCTTCGGAACCATCCTCCAGCACAATAGAGGTGCTTAGATCTTTATGGCCTCTGTATTTAGCATATGGGTTAAGTCAGCTGGGAAACTGGATGTTCCGCGCAGGCGCGATATACGATATCTTCGACAAGCAAGGTGGGGCCGGGTCATTGTTGGGCTGGACCATCCTGTGCGTATATGTGCCCATTATGATCGGAGGCAAATGGCTTGCACCCTTGTCGGACCGATTCAAAAGCGTCCCCCTTCTGATATGCCTGGATACTATCTGCTCCTTACTATTAGTTCCGTTAATGATATGGGCAGATATGGGAGATAAATCCCAAGTGATTATTGCCTTAGGCATTATCGTTGGTTTAAGCTTATTGAATCCATTGTTTACAGCGACCCAATCGAGTATGTTTCGCAAACGGTTAAAGACGGAACAAGTGACAGCCGCAATGTCCCTTCTTTCTAACATAACTTGGGCAACCCATATTCTTGGAACAATATTCGGTTCACTGCTGTTAATTATGCTCTCATTTCGAATCATTGTTATAATTGATATCTTTAGTTTTGTCCTATCATTTGGTATATTGGCCGTTTGGATCCGACTTCAAGTTCCGTCATTTACAGAAGAAGCAAGGAAAGAACCCGAAGTTTCTCCTCCTTCCTTAAGCACGGTAAAGGTGAAGTGGGTTCTGCTTGTCTCTGTACTCTTCCTCAATCTAGGTGCAGGAGTCATTAACCTATTCCCCGCGGTAGCGGCCCGAAGTATATACCATATGGATCAGACAGGGCTCAGCCTGTTCTATCTTGTGAATGGAATCAGTGCCTTCGCGGGAACATTCCTCATCGGACGACTGCGTAAGAAATTTCTGGACTTTCAACTTCTGGGGGCCTCCAGCCTGTTGATTGCTATTTCTTTGTTTGCCATGAGTTGGTTCCCATCCTTGTCTTTCTCTGTTGCTGCTAGCTCTGCAATGCTCTTGTTCGGTCAGGTTTTTGGCGTGGTAGCTCATTCATTCCTGCTCACCTCACACCGTCCGGAGCAGGCAGGCCGCGCATCCGGATTGTTTATGACCTTTACATTCCTTGGAGTAGCAGTAAACGCGGGCTTGTTTTCTCTTTTCTTCCAAACGATTCAACCAGCTCCCTTCTCCCTATTTTTGCAGGCTTGCGGAGGGTTCGGTCTGATTTCATTTGTCATTATTGCCATACATGAATTAAAAAAAAGGCAGAGTCGGCAGTCTAAGCATGAAAGGGAAAGCCCAGGTTTTTAAAGAAGGCAGCTGTGTGAAAATCGCGTGAAAAATCCCGATGTCTCAAGATGTTGAGCTGCATCGGGATTTTTCTTTTTTCTGTTTGGTGCAGATTGGAAGGAACAAACAAGGAATCGATCAGAATATGCAAGATAGCAGGACTTAAACATATTATCCAGTTCCAAAAAAGGGGGAATGAGCTGAAACATTACACCCGATCAGAGACTCGTCTCCGCCTTCCTTTTATCAGCAAGCTTACTCCTAGCAATCCTATAAATATGAAGATACCAATAGCTCCCCATAAGAATGAACCATTACGAACCCCCGCATAAAGACCACTCATAGCAATTGTAAAAGGAAGTATGCCCAAGCCAGTGGTCCAGATAAAAGACCAAATGTTTATTTTCAAAAAACCCAACGCATAATTCACAAAATGATACGGGACCAATGGGACGAATCGGATGAGTAATAGACCAAACGATTCATGCCTTTTTGTGAACTCTTCTACTCTTTGTAGAAATGGCTGCGCTAATCTACTGAAGAAAGGCTTTGCAATCCATTTGGTTACATAGAGCGCACCCACCGCGCCCAGTACACCGCCTATCCACGAATAAACACCGCCCCAAACAGGACCATATATTTCCATGAGTGCGATAGAGATGAACTCTCCGGGTACTGGGAGAATATTAACAATAGACTGAACAATGATACCAATGATAATGCCTGTGTGCCCAAGATCCCGAATACGATGAATGAGCCCTTCAGCTTCTCCTGTATGAACAAGATAAAGATAATAACCTGCGATACCTGCAATGACAAGTATACTTATAACGCTTAAAAGCTTCATATTAGGTCCTGTTTGCTTCATATAATCTTCCTAACTGATCGAAATCACATGTTCTGAGATCGGCTTAGGTTCCACAGTAGCCGCGTATTTTTTGTAGAGTTCCTTAGTAGAAATAGTTGCTATTCTTGGAGACAATAGTTCACTTTTCAGTTTTAATCGATCTCTTCCGTTAGGATGAAGAACGTATAATAATGTCTTTAAATAGAACTGTGTAAATCTGCTAAACAAACCTTTTGGCAACTCTGTCACGGTAAAACCTAATTGTCTAGAACCTCTATGTATCATAGTGATTCCGTAGATCGCTTTGATCTTTTCGGGCATGATATGAATACGTTGTGCCAGCGTAGGCAGAAAGCTCTGTACATCATGTTTGATTTTTACGGCAAGTTGAAACATAGAGCTAGACTCGGTAATCAACTGATGAAGTTTCTCATTATTAAAATGAAGTTCAACAACCAGATCTCCGGAAGTCAGCTCTTCCCCACTTCCCAAATGGATCGTTTTCCCGTGATATTTGCACACTCGGCTATAGAAAATTTGATTATCCACATCAATTGGCCGAATGTTGAATAACCAATTGAAAATACGCTCCCATTTTAACCAGATGAAAACGAGAATTTTTTTCACAAGCCCACTTGGCTCCCTCTTCTTAAATTGTAGTAATTGTAAATAGGTATCTATGGGTAGAAAACGATAGTTTCGCTGTTTGCATATTTCAAGAAAATCCTCGAGGGCTTTCAACATATAGTGAGGAGCATCTCTATTCGCCCCAARAGTCTGCCCACTATCATGAAGTACGATGATATGGTTCATTTGTAGTTTGGCTAGTAAGGTTGACCTTATCCGATTAATGCCTCCCCTGCTTCTCCAATCTTTTACCATTAACGACCAGAGAACCAATCGAAATCGCTTCACTAAAAATAGGTCAAAGACATTAATAATTCCCCAAGGAGGACGATAATAAATCGGTTTTACCCCAATAATTTTCTCAATCGCCTCTACAGAATCATTCAATTGCTTTCGAACCTTTGTGGGAGTCATAAGTGCATTCGTCCAATGAACATAGTTGTGAATGCCGATCAGATGACCTTCATGATGAATGCGTAGAATGATATCTGGATACTTCTCCGCTTTGGACCCAAGTACAAACCATAACAATATATGCAAGCAAATCACATTCTTTCTAGAGAGGATTATTTAAATCATGGGTGAATTCGATATCACTTGTTCTCTCTTGCGTCCAAAAATTGTACTAAGAACGTCCGTAACGATCCGTTCTGCTGCTTTTCTATAATGTATGAAATCCATATTGTTTTTTACTAGAGAAACGCAAGTATCATTATCTATAAATTGACGAATTTGGTTAACGAGATCACTCATACGATAACTGACAAATGCAATACCTTTTTCAGAAAAATAAGTGGCATTATCCTTTTCTTGACCAGCGAACGGCCGATATATAAAAAGAGGAACTTTTAGAGCAAGAGATTCAGCTAATGTTAATCCTCCTGCTTTACTAATGATACATGTGGCTGAAGCCATGAGTTCATCCATCCGCTCGACGAAACCCAGAATTTTGACTCTGCTATTACTTTGAAATTGCTTTGTTAGGAGTTGATTCAACTTAGCATTTCGGCCACATACCACAGTAATATGACAATCCCTTATGACATCAAGACTTTTTATCATCTTAGCAGTAAGATCTAATTGACTATATGCCCCAACTATAAGAAG
>NZ_JBFTQB010000566.1:0-4282 GCF_056398785.1 Paenibacillus sp. 01T422
GTCCTACGATGTGCATGGCATAACGGATTTTGGCCGGGTCATCGAAACGTTCGCAGCCTTGAAACCAGATCTCGTGATTATTGATATTCAACTCCCGAAATTTGACGGCTTCCATTGGTGCCGAATGATTCGAACTCACTCCAATGTCCCCATTGTCTTCTTGTCCTCACGCGATCATCCAACGGACATGGTGATGTCGATGCAGCTTGGCGCCGATGATTTCATCCAGAAGCCGTTTCATTTTGACGTGCTCATCGCCAAAATCCATGCTATTCTCCGTCKGGTCTATAACTACAATACGGAACCGATCAAGCTGAAAACCTGGTGCGGCGCAACGATTGATTATGAGAAAAATACGGTGACGAACGAAGCCGGTGTGATCGAATTAACGAAGAATGAAATTTTCATTCTTAAGGTGCTTATCGAACGTAAGAACACAATCGTTAGTCGGGACGTCATTATTAACAGCCTCTGGGACGACCAGCGGTTTGTCAGTGACAACACTTTAACCGTCAATGTTAATCGTCTTCGGAAAACACTGGACGAACTGGAGTTAGGCCGTTATATCGAAACAAAGGTCGGGCAAGGCTATATGGCCATAGAAGAGGCTCATTTCCATGATTAGACGTTATCTCATCGAAAGAAGAAGTTGGCTCCTTTTCTTTTTATCCGCGCAGACCCTTGTTCTGCTTATTGCCTTTTTGGATAAGGCCATTCCGTTTGGGCCTATTCTATACATTGTTTTTCTAACCACAACGTTATTTCTGATCTTCTTTATTTTTCGCTACAACAAAGAAACTCATTTCTACAAGCAGCTTGAGGAACGAGATAACAACCTTGACCTCTCCAGCATAGAAGGCGCGGATAGTCCCTTGGAGGCTATCGTAGAGACTAGCATGATCAATCTAGCCGAGCATCTCCGTCAGTCTGCGTCCTGGCATCAGGTGGCGCTGGAACAGGAGAAGGATGATTTACTGGCTTGGATTCACGAAGTGAAAACACCGCTCACCGCGATGCAGCTAATGATGGACCGTCTGGAAGACGAGACGATGAAGACCGCATTAACCTACGAGTGGCTAAGGATTCACCTTCTCTTGGATAGGCAGCTTCATCAGAAGCGGCTCCCGTTCATGGAGAACGACCTGTATATCGAGCAGGTGAATTTGGAATCATTGACCTATGCAGAAATTAAGACACTAAAGACATGGTGCATCCAAAAAGGCATTGGCTTCGACGTTGATTTCGAAGTGACGGACGTGCTGAGCGACGCCAAGTGGCTCGCCTTCATTCTGCGTCAGTTGGTGACGAACGCCGTGAAGTACAGCGATCCTCATGCTGCGGATATCATCATCCGAAGCTGCCACCGCAACGAGCGGACTGTACTTGAGGTCATTGACCATGGCCGCGGGATCGAGCCGAAGGATCTGCCGCGTGTCTTCGACAAAGGCTTCACCTCCACAGCTTGGCATCAAGACAGCGCCGCTACGGGGATGGGCCTCTATTTGGCGAAGAAAGCCGCCGAGTCGATGCTTATTCACATAACCGTGATCTCGGAGCCGGGCACAGGTACAACCTTCAGCCTCACCTTCCCCCAGCCGAATGAGGTCATGCGCATCACAGGCATGTGACAACCTTGTCACATGCCTCTCTTCTTTGTTCGCCCGATCGAGGGAGAAACGGGTCAGCTCTTTTTATAATAAAGCTAACGAATAAAGGAGTGTGTGAGATGACAATTCTGGAAGCAGTCAAAATCCATAAAAGCTATGGCAACAAATTCAACAAGCAAGAGGTGCTGAAAGGTCTCGATATCCGGATTGAAAAAGGAGAGTTCGTCAGTATAATGGGCGCGTCAGGCTCGGGGAAAACCACCTTGCTGAATGTGCTTTCCTCCATAGATAAGGTCAGCCAAGGCTCCATTCAAATCGAGGGCAAAGAAATTACAACGTTGAAGGAAAAGCAGTTAGCCGAGTTTCGCAAGCGGCATTTGGGGTTTATTTTTCAGGATTATAATCTGCTCGATACCTTGACCGTCAAAGAAAATATTCTTCTGCCACTTTCTATTACCAAAACTTCCAAGCAGGACGCCGAGACCAAGTTCCAAGCAGTCGCGACTGAACTGGGCATCTATGAAATCAAGGATAAGTATCCCAATGAAATCTCAGGCGGGCAAAAACAGCGGACCTCCGCGGCCAGAGCGTTCATTCATGAGCCGGGTATTATTTTCGCAGACGAACCTACTGGTGCCCTCGACTCCAAATCCGCATCGGATTTGCTGCATAAGCTGAGCGATATGAACGAGAAGCGGAAAGCGACCATCGTCATGGTCACGCATGACTCCGTTGCCGCGAGTTACGGGAGCCGGGTTATTTTCATCAAAGACGGGCAAATGTACACGCAGCTTTATAAAGGGCAGGAGTCTAGACAAGCTTTCTTTCAAGACATTATGAAAACTCAGGCTGTTCTAGGCGGTGTGCAGAATGAGTATTAACCAGCTGATTATTCAAAATTTGAAAGCGAACATCAAGCACTATTATTTGTATATATTCGCTCTGATGTTCAGTGTCGCGCTATATTTTGCTTTCGTCACTTTGCAGTACGATCCCGCTCTGGATCAGACCCGAGGTTCGATCAAGGGAGCGGCAGCCATCAAATCAGCATCGGTTCTGCTAGTCGCGATTGTCGCCATCTTCAATCTGTATGCCAATAACATCTTTGTGAAAAGACGCAGCAAGGAAATCGRCTTATTGCAGTTGATCGGCATGACGAAAACATCCATTTTCCGTATCCTCAGTACAGAGAACTTCGTCCTATATTTCGGTTCCTTGCTTGTAGGAACTTTCATCGGATTCTCCATGTCGAAGCTGATTCTGATGGTTTTGTTCCAAATTACGGGTGTGAATGCCATCGCAACGCTCCACTTCTCGACCCAGGCGCTAATCCAGACACTCGTTGTGTTCGTCGCGGTCTATTTGCTAATCATGCTGGTTAACTACGTATTTATTAAAAGACAAACCATTCTGTCGTTGTTCCGAGTCTCCACATCAACCGAAATCAAAGTAAAGCGGATGTCCCTTGCAGAAGCCATTCTCGGATTGATCGGCATGACGCTCATCCTGCTTGGGTATTATGTTTCATCAAAGCTCTTCAGCGGCGATTTCACTACAATGGTCGAGTTATTCACAGCCATGATTTTTATTCTAGCTTCGGTCATTATCGGCTCATATCTATTTTATAGAGGTTCCGTTCGCATGCTGCTTAACGTCATTCGCAAGAACAAAAATGGCTACTTGAATGTCCGTGAGGTACTCTCGCTCTCTTCCATTATGTTCCGAATGAAATCCAATGCCCTGCTGCTGACTGTCATTACAACCGTGTCCGCATTAGCGATCGCTTTGCTGTCTTTAAGCTACATTGCCTACTATTCCGCGGAAAAAACAGCAAAAAACGATGTACCGTCCCATTTCTCCATCACTCAAAAGGAAGATGCTGACAAGTTCAAAGCCGCGCTGGATGCCCATCACATTTCACATAGGGATACAGCCATTGAAGTGATACAAGCAAAAGCTAACATAAAGGGAATTCTGGCGGACAATATGAACGGACTTATGGTCGATCCGAGCAGCATGTCGCTTTCCGTGATCAGCGACATAAACACGCCTTCCTACGACATGGCGCCCGAACAAACCTTATTTACTGGTACCAACGATCTGTTGAGCAAATTTATGAGTTTTAAAAGCTCAGGGCAAATCGAGTTAGCCGGGCAGCAAATCACAACCCCGTTCACCTATTTAGGCTCGAAGAAGCAGTCCATAGTCTCTTGGTACTTCACAAACGGCGGCATGCCAGTTGCCATCGTAGACAACTCCGTCTTCGAGCGACTGAAACACGATCTGGTACCCTCGCTGCAAAAGAAGTCCACAACCTATCAGGGCATCGATATTGTGAACGAGGCCGAGCTGCAAACAGCTAATCAGATTTTCGGAGAGTTAGGCATGGATAAAGATGATCGAGGTGACTCTCGGTTAGATAGCATTCTGAACCAAAAGAATAGAATGGGACTAATTATGTTCATTGTCGGCTTTCTCGGTCTTACGTTCCTGATCACATCAGGCTGCATCCTGTATTTCAAACAGATGGATGAGAGCGAAGACGAGAAACCGACCTACACGATTTTACGAAAACTCGGCTACACGCAGGAGGATTTATTAAAAGGGATTCGCCGCAAGCAGCTCTTTAACTTCGGAATCCCGCTTGTCGTAGGCCTTGCTCATAGTTACTTCGC
>NZ_JBFTQB010000567.1:0-4269 GCF_056398785.1 Paenibacillus sp. 01T422
GAAGTACATTTGTACGGTATTTAGTTGAATTAACGGCTTGTTGGACCGTATTTCTAATTTTTTCAGGAATATATATGACATTTAAAAAGAAGTTGCTTACAAGTAAATCGGTACAAGGAATTAACCCGTTTAAACATCAAAGGATTCACGCCTTGTTGGGACTTGTAATTGCCATACCTTTAATTGTTATTGTACTAACAGGAATCCCTTGGTCTGTATTTATGGGAAGCCAAATTAGTAAATTTGGCCAAGAGCATCCTGAACTAGGCAGGACCGAGTTACGTTATAACCCGCCGCAATCTGATGTAAATGAGATTCCATGGGCAACAAGAAGCTTGGATCAACCTACCTCAAATAATGCAGCACATGCCGATCATCATGCTGCTGCGAATGTTAATATAAGCAATCCGAATCAACAAAGCCTAGAATCTATCATAAGTAAAGCTCAAGATAAAAATATTAAGAAACCGTTCTCGATCGTCTACCCATCCAATGAACAAGGCGTGTTTACTGTTTCCAAAGGAAGCAATACGGGTGTCACCGGCTTAGATGTTAGCCCATACGAAGAAACAACTGCATATTTCGATCAATATTCCGGTAATTTTATTGCCAGAATTAACTTTGATGATTATGGCATTATTGGAAAGTGGTTTACATGGGGAATACCTCTTCATGAAGGACACTTGTTTGGGATTGCGAACAAAATTCTTAATTTGGCTTTTTGTCTCGCATTTCTTACTGCAATAGCTATGGGTTTCTTTTCATGGATGAAAAAAATTAAACCAGGAGATTTGAATTTACCTAAACGAGTAAATAAACCTTGGTCGATTGGAGCTATTTTAACCTTATTGGTTCTAGGTATACTAATGCCTTTATTTGGTTTATCTATTCTAATCATATTTATTATTGAAGGTATCCTTTACTACTCTACCAAGAACAAAGTGACATACGGAATGTAGGATATAAAAAAACGAAGGCGAAACTTACGGATGCCTTCGTTTTTTTATTTGTAGATTCGAGGTTTCAATCATCCTCAGAATCATTTTGACGATTTATTATTTTTGACCATATCCAGAAGAGAGTAAAGGTTCCTATTAAAAGTACGAAAAAAAATGCAGGGAAGAACTTTCCGGCATTCATTTCAGCCATATTCATTCATCTTCCCCTCCTTGATAACTATCAGCTGGAAACGATATCTTTTGTAATCGTAGAGCATTTAATATCACAGTTACTGAACTAAGCGCCATTGCAGCACCAGCTAACCAAGGCATCATTAGGCCAGTCATCGCAATAGGGATGCCGATTGAATTATAAATAAGTGAACCCACCATGTTTTGCTTGATATTGACAATCGTCTTGCGGCTAATTTCAATGGCCTGAGGAATACGCACTAAATTATCACTAACTAAGGTGATGTCGGCTGCTTCCATAGCAACGTCTGTACCATTACTAAGTGCAATACTGAAGTTAGCAGTTGCAAGGGCTGGTGCATCATTAATTCCATCACCTATCATGAGCACTTTTTTTCGCGACTTTCTCAAATCCCTGATTACTTTAGCTTTACCATCAGGGAGAACTCCTGATATCACATGATGAATGCCTGCCTTGTTTGCTATTATGCGTGCTGCTTCCTCCTGATCTCCTGTTAACATAATTACTTCTTTCCCCATATTTCTTAACTCTCTGACTGCTTGTACAGCTGAAGTCCTTAGATCATCGGTTACAGCGAGCAATCCAGCGAGTGTATGTTCTATTGCAACTAGCACAACCGTTTTACCTTGACCTTCGAGAGCAAAGATGCTCTCCTCTCCTAGTGCAATGCCTACTTTGTTTAACTGCAGCCAATACTTTGTCCCAATAAAGACCGTATGTTCACCAACTTTGGCTTGAATACCCATACCAGGAATGGCTGTAAAATCAGTCGCCTCCAGTACGGTTAAATTTCTACTTTTCGCGGCTTGCAAGATAGCTAAAGCTATAGGATGTTCGGATAACGTTTCAACAGATGCAACGATCCTAAGAAACTCATCTTCTTCTCCCAAATATGCCATCATATCCGTTATTACTGGTTTACCCCATGTAAGTGTTCCGGTTTTATCAAAGACAACCGTGTCAGTCTTATGGAGCTTCTCAAGCTGCTCGCTCCGTTTGAATAGAATGCCGTGCTCAGCTGCTCTTCCAGATCCCGCCATGATTGATGTAGGTGTTGCCAACCCTAAGGCACAAGGACAAGCAATCACTAACACAGAAATCGCAGCTTGAATTGCGCCCCCCAAATCCTGCGATGTTAGCCAAATATACCAAACAATAAAGGTAACAACTGAAATAATTACAACGATCTGAACAAAAAATTCAGATATAACATCGGCTACTCGTTGTATGGGAGCTTTTGTACTCTGAGCTTCGCTTACAAGTTGAATAATTTGTTGGAGCATTGTCTCCTCCATTTTCTTATTCACGCGGAATGTAACACTCCCTGTCTTGTTCAGCGTTGCGCCGAATACCAAGTCTCCCTTTCCTTTTTTGACTGGAATACTTTCACCTGTCAACATAGACTGATCTACGTAGGTTGTTCCTGACAAAATTTCGCCATCAATGGGGACACGTTCTCCAGGTTTTAACTGAATGACATCATGAATCTGAAGTTCTTCAATAGGAATATGACTTACTATTCCACCACGAATGACTGTGGCAGTTTTAGCTTGTAAATTAACTAACTTTTCAATAGCAAGCCCTGTACGCCCTTTGGTTAACGCCTCCAGCCATTTACCTAACTTAATAAACGTAATTAAGAATGCACTAGTCTCAAAATAGGTCATACTTACAGTACTATTAGAAGCTGACCATACTATTGATAAATACACACTATAGATATAAGCAGCTGTGGTACCTATCACCACAAGTACATCCATATTCGGCGTTCTATTGCGTAAAGCATAATAGGCACCTTTATAAAAGGTTACTCCAAATACGAGTTGGATCGGTGTAGCTAACAAAAATTGAATCCATGGATTCAACAATAGTTTAGGGACAGGTATAAATGAAGTAAATGCAAAGTGTGCCATCATTGACCACAGCAGCGGCAAGCAAAGAAATGCTGAAAGCATAACATCCCTTTTCATTTTTGAGATCCTATTGCGATCCCGATGGAGCTCATTACTCTGCTGAAGCTTAGCGGTGTATCCAAGTGTTTCTACTTTTTTTATAATTTGATCAGTTGAAACATCTTCTTTCTTAAATTCTACATAAGCAGTTTCTAATGCCAAATTAATGCGAACTTGACTTACGCCTGGATAGCGTGAGATTACCTTTTCAATCCTGTTTGAGCACGCTGCGCATGTCATGCCACCAATGTCCAAAACAACATGCTGAACGACTGGTTTAGTCATGGAAGTTAAATCCTCCAATACATTTATTGTGGGTTAAAATTAATTCTTTTGTTTCCACTATAAAGAATTTACTCCATTTACAAATGACTCTTAAGAGCCATAGTTGTGCCGTATTCGTATTCATTGTGTGAAGATTCAGTTACACGAGAATGCCCCATGTCTGTGGCAATTCGTTAAAAGTTTGAAAAAAAAGAGCTCCGCGAGTACGTAACCCTTGCAGAACCCTCTTCTGTATTTATTTATCGATGATTCTTCGCAGCCATCCCTGCTCAAATACATATCGGGTTAGCTGCACCCGGTTGTCCATTTGCAATTTCTGCATAATATTCTTCAGATGGTTTTTCACTGTGTACTCAGAGATACCTAGTCCTTCCGAAATTAATCGGTTAGATTTTCCACTTGCCACCCACTCCAGTATTTCTCGTTCACGTCCGGTAATAAACGCGTTAGGCGCCTCCTGTTTTTCCTTAGGAGTGAATTCTTGTAGTAATCGCAACGCCAGCTCTCTGGACATAGGGGCTTCGTCTACTGCAATTGCTTTTAAATATTCATGCCAAGAGTTTGGACTTAAATTTTTTAGCAGATAACCTTGTGCGCCTTTTTTTAGCGCTTCAAACAAATGGGTGATATCATCGGATACGGTGACCATGACAATCTTTACATAGGGAAACTTTTCCTTAATTTGCTTCGTCGCTTCTAAACCGTCCATTTGTGGCATGTTTATGTCCATTAAAATGATATCGGGCATCCATTGTTCTGTAAGCCTAATCGCCTCTGCACCATTTCTTCCCTCAGCAACAATTTCAAATGAATTATCCATTTTTAAAATGCTTCGGATCCCTTCCCTGGCATGAGGGTGATCGTCTACAATTATAACCCG
>NZ_JBFTQB010000568.1:0-8465 GCF_056398785.1 Paenibacillus sp. 01T422
CGGCGGCCAAGCAGCCAAGCGACTGGCAATAGGATAACCATCGCCACGCTCAATTGGGAGAATTCCAACCAACCTCTGGCATACGTGCTCCCAGCCAACCAAGTTAGTGCGGGAGCAGCGCCAAGTTTGGATTTAATAATCAGGAATTGAATAACAGCCGATCCAAGTGCAKATATGGCGATGCCGACAAGAATTAGAACGAYTGGATTCAGCCCTTTTTTCCATGCAAGCACATACACACTGCCGGCAGAGAGGAGTGCGCCAGCCATCGCGCCGACCGGCACCCACATCCCCGAAGCCGTTGGCCAAAGGGTGAGTACGAGAAGTGCTCCCATACCAGCTCCTGTCGTAACACCCACAACAGAAGGATCGGCCAGCGGATTGCGAACGGCGCCTTGCATCATGGAGCCGGCAATTGCAAGGGAAGCTCCAGCCAGTGCGGCAACTAGCACACGAGGCAAGCGTAAGTTAAGGATGACATTGCTGGACATCTCGGGACCGCCTCCCGATAGAACCGCAAGGACGTCTGAAAAGGGAATTTTCAAAGCTCCGGCAGATAAACCGGTCAGAATAAGTGCAAGCAGCGAAGCGGAACAAAGCAAAATAAGTACAGGATACGGAATTTTGCTGCCGATGAAGCCAACACCCATCGTGGAGCCGCTATCGGATGATGATTGCATCTTAGAGCCTCGAACAGCAAGCCAAATCAGCCATGGTGCCCCAAGGACGGCGGTGACGGACCCAGCAGGAAGCTCGCCAAGCGTGCTGCGAAACATTTTGGCTATCGTATCCGCCGAAATCAGCACAACCGCGCCCCAAATTGCGCTCCCTGGAATCAAGAACCTATGACGTCTAAGGCCGATCAATCTTATCAGATGAGGGGCGATGAGCCCAACAAAACCAATTGGACCAACAACACTAACCGTCACTCCGGCCAGCAAAATGGCAGCAGCAAGCGCAAAAAAACGGATCAAATTCACATTTTCCCCTAAAGAAACGGCTGTATCTTCATTAAGTTCTAGCATATCCAGCTTCTGACTGAACAAAAGAGCTGCAATTAGCCCAATCGAAACCCAAGGAAGAGCGTAACGGACGCCAAGCCAATCATTCTGTCCTAATGCGCCTGAGCCCCACATAAACAGACCGTTGGTCTCATTCTCGTACATAATCTGCAGACCACTTGTAAAGGCAGAGAGGACTAGTGAAACGATCATCCCTGCCAAAGCCATGCGCAGCGGGGTGCTTTTACGCCCCCCTGACATGAAGTAAGCCATGACTGCCGCACCGCATGCGCCAATAAGTGCTAGTAGCAGCGAATGATCCGACCTTAAGCTAGGGAAATAAACCGCTGCAAGCACGATGATAAAATAAGCCCCTGCATTTAATCCCAGTGTTGAAGCAGAGGCAAGCGGATTGCGGGTAACTGTTTGGAGCAGCGCGCCGGCAACTGCAAGCGAAGCTCCAGCCAGAAGGCCGATGACTGCTCGCGGCAAGCGAAGCCCCCGAACCATATGGTGGTCGGGGGTATCTTGTGGATTTAGCAATGCGTTCACGATGGTATGAACGGTAATGTGGGCTTCTCCCTGCGTGATGTTCAGGAACAGGACCAAGAGCAGAGCCAGAAAGCCTCCTCCAAAAACGAAAAGTGCTTTCCATGTCGTTTGCTGATGTTTAAAAGGATCTGATTTTAGTTGGATTTGGTTCATTTGGTTAATGCGTTAGCTGCCAATTCGGCAAACACTTTCGCGGACAATGGACCGCCGAAGGTCCAAGTGTTGCCAGGCAGTTTGTAGGTTCTGTTTTCTTTTACAAAGGAAAGGCCTTTCCAAACGGCATTATCTTTGAGTTGTTTCTCGAATACATTATCGTTATCTTGAACGATATAAATAAAGTTGGCGTTTTGCACGACAGGCAGCGCCTCTACGGAAGCTGTCGAGTAGCCATACAATTCAAATTTATTGGCTTTAAACACGTTCTTTAATCCGATACGCTGAAGAATTTGAATAACCATGGAGTTGTCTAGGAACATACGAAGATCTGCGTTATTTTGATTGCTGAAAGCTTGTGTTAATGCGATTTCAGCGCCTTCTTTTTTAGCAGCGGCAAGCTTAGCTTTCGTATCGGTATATGTTTTTTGCAAATCGGCAAGAACTTTTTCGCCTTCCGCTTTTTTGCCTACAACATCAGCAATTGTTTTAAAGGTCTTTTCCATCTCCGCGTATTGGTCGCCTTTTCCCTCAGCAGGGTAGGAGTTGAAAACGATAGTAGGAGCAATTTTTTTAAGTGCTTCATAGTTTTTACTTGAACGAAGAGTGCTCGTTATAATGAGATCAGGCTTGAGACCTGTAATGGTTTCTAGGTTAGGTTCTTGACGTGTTCCTACATCAACTACAGAAGCATCCAAAGATGGCGTTACGTTAACCCAATTTGCATAGCCTTTTTTATCAGCAGACCCGATAGGTTGAATACCAAGGGCGAGCAGATCTTCTGCATATGCCCATTCTAGAGTTACGACACGTTTAGGAGTACCTTTAATTTCAGTCGTTCCAAGTTCATGTGTAATGCTTTTGACAGTGTCGGCAGCAGCCGTAGCAGCAGCTGTAGGCTTTTCTGAAGCAGCCGCACTTGGTGAAGGTGTTGAACTGGATGTACTAGCGGCATTCCCGCAAGCAGCAGTAAGGAAAAGCAGGATAATGACAAGAGGTGACTGGATATGAGTAAAAAGACGATGTTTGAGAAAATCTGGGATAATCACGTAATTAACCAGGAAGAAGGCAAACCAAGCGTTATCTATATTGACTTGCAGTTGGTGCACGAAGTAACATCACCGCAAGCATTTGAAGGACTTCGCTTATCGGGTCGTAAAGTTCGTAGACCCGACTTGACTTACGCAACGATGGATCACAACGTTCCGACGAAAGACCGTTTCAATATTACGGATCCTATTTCTAAGCAACAAATTGATACACTTTCACAAAACTGCCGTGACTTCGGCGTTACATTGTTTGATCTTGACAGCATCGACCAAGGTGTCGTGCACGTTATGGGTCCTGAACTTGGTCTAACGCATCCAGGTAAAACAATCGTTTGCGGCGATAGCCACACATCGACACACGGTGCTTTCGGGGCGCTTGCGTTCGGTATTGGTACAAGTGAAGTTGAGCACGTTCTTGCAACGCAAACACTGCAACAATCCAAAGCCAAAACACTTGAAGTTCGCATTACAGGCAACTTGAAACCGGGTGTAACAGCGAAGGACTTGATCCTTGGTGTTATTGCGAAATATGGTACGGATTTTGCGACTGGCTACGTTATCGAGTATACAGGCGAAGCGATTCGCAGTCTTTCCATGGAAGAGCGTATGACGGTATGTAATATGTCCATCGAAGGCGGAGCTAGAGCAGGATTAATTGCTCCAGACGCAACGACTTTCAACTACCTGCGTGGTCGCGAGTATGTGCCTCAAGGCGCTGATTTCGATGCAGCAGTTGCTGAGTGGTCCAAGTATGTAACGGACGAAGGCGCAACGTACGACTGGGTACTTGAGTTTGACGCTGATACCTTGATTCCGCAAGTAACTTGGGGAACTAGCCCGGGTATGGGTACAAGCGTTACTGCTCTTGTTCCAGATCCACAAAGCTTTGAAACCGAAAATGAACGTAAAGCAGCTGAAAAAGCGCTTGAATATATGGATTTAACACCAGGAACACCAATGACAGAGCTGAAAGTTGACTATGTTTTCATCGGTTCTTGTACGAATGGACGTATCGAAGATCTTCGCGCAGCTGCGAAAATCGCTCAAGGATACTCTGTTGATCCTAGCGTTACAGCTATCGTAGTACCAGGATCCGGCCGCGTAAAAATTCAAGCTGAAAAAGAAGGCCTGGACAAAATTTTTACAGCTGCGGGCTTCGAATGGCGTGATGCAGGCTGCAGTATGTGTCTAGCGATGAATCCAGACGTTCTGCAACCAGGACAACGTTGTGCGTCGACTTCCAACCGTAACTTCGAAGGTCGTCAAGGCCGCGGTGGACGTACGCATCTCGTTTCCCCAGCGATGGCTGTTGCTGCAGCGGTCAAAGGTCATTTCTATGATGTTCGTGATTGGGAAATTAAAGAATACCAACAAGCTTAATTTTGGCTGATTAAGGAGAATGAAAACATGGAAGCTTTCAAACAACATACAGGTCTAGTCGGTCCTGTGGATCGTGTCAATGTAGATACAGATGCAATTATTCCTAAGCAATTTCTTAAAAGAATTGAGCGCTCCGGTTTCGGTCAATTCCTTTTCTTCGAATGGAGATGGGATGAAGCGGGTAACGTGATTGAGAACTTTCCTTTAAACCAAGATCGTTTCCAAGGCGCTTCCGTTTTGCTCTCCAGAGCGAACTTCGGCTGCGGATCTTCCCGTGAGCACGCGCCTTGGGCGATTCAAGATTTTGGCTTCCGAGTCATCATCGCACCTTCTTATGCGGATATTTTCTACAACAATTGCTTCAAAAACAGCATTTTGCCAATTAAGCTTTCGGAAGAACAAGTTGATGATTTGTTTGCCCGCACAGCACAGCATGAAGGCTACAAGCTAAATGTTGATCTTGAGAACAACAAACTTACAGACGACTATGGTCTGGAAATTTACTTTAACATCGACGAGCACCGTCGTCAGTTTTTGCTGCAAGGTTTGGATGATATCGGTTTAACACTCCAGCATGAAGACAAAATTACGGCTTACGAGCAAGCTCACGCTAAGCGTTTGGCTTATAAATAAGTTCGGGTCGAAGACGCATCTCTATGGGGACTCCATAGGATGCGTCTTTTTTTTGTTAATTTATTATGCAACTTTTGGCAGTTTCTTACGTCTAATAGATTACTAGATTGTCGAACGGACGGGGGTTTTGCTGTCGGGCTAAGTGACTAATTTGAGATAAAGGACAATTGCTGCTAGGTTTTGAGAGACAGAGGTCTCATTTTTGTGATTACGACTATAATTCCGACAATATATAGAGGTGAATGATGAAATTTCCTGCATTTTGTTTTATGCTGCTGGTTTCTGTGATGCTGCTTCCTACTACGGCATTGGGGGCAGAAGCTCCTAATGTCATTAAGCTCTTTTTGAACGAAAAAAGATTAGTATCAAATGAAGTTCAACCTCGCATTATTAGTGGCAATACAATTGTGCCCGTGCGAATAATCGTTGAAGAAATTGGCGCTAAGGTAACATGGGATGAAGCCACAAGCAAAGTAACAATCGTCAAAGATGATGCAAATATTCAGTTGACTATCAATAGCAAAACGGCGCTGATTAAGGGTAAAAAGGAAGTCATGGAGGTTGCTCCGATCATTGATAAGGGCAATACGATGCTGCCGCTCCGTTTCATTGGACAGCAAATGGGTATTGAATTTACATGGGACGCATCCACTTCTTCCGTTCATATGTTCAAAAAAGACGAGAGCGATTCCAAACCAGTAACAGGTCCGGTTGATGTCGTAGATGGCAAAACGCCAATAACACCGCCTACAACAACGCCGCCTACAACAACACCAACCAATCCAACAACACCAACCAATCCTGTCAAACCAGGGGAAGGGACTGGAACTGGGACTGGCTCTGGGACCGGTACAGGTACTGGTACCACCATACCGGATCCGAATGTTCATTTGGTGCAATCAATCGTGTTGTCCGATAAGGATTTAACAGTGACGGCCAAGGACGGTTCGCTTGTACCGACGACGATGAAATTAGCCAATCCGAATCGGATTGTATTAGATTTCCCTAACACAGTTTTAGATGAGCCTCTCAAGAAACTGCTTGTCAAAAATGCGGGAGAACTGACTTCGAAGCATCCGCTGGTCGAGAAAGTCCGCTTTTCCAATTTTAACGATAACCCAGCTACAGTAAGAATTATTCTGGATTTGAAAAGCACCGCTGATTTTAAGGTTCAGCCTTCCAAGTTAGCTAATCAATGGCAAGCTACAATTGCCGAACATCAGTTGACTGTCGTTATTGATGCCGGTCACGGCGACAATGATCCTGGCGCATTATCCATAACTGGCAGACATGAGAAGGATTTTACATTGTCTATGGCGAAGAAAGTAGAGCAACTTCTCCTTCAGGACAAGCGTCTTAATGTTTTGATGACTCGTTCCGATGATACGTTCATTCCGCTGGATGACCGTGTATCTTTTGCTAATAACATTCAATCGGACCTTTTCTTATCTATTCACGGTAACAGTGCTAAGGCTACGGTATCCGGCACAGAAACGTACTACAACAGACCGGAAAGCGCAGCTTTTGCGAATGTCATTCACAAATATGCGATACCGGCAATAGGGTTCCCTGATCGCAAAGTGCGCGAAGCTGATTTTAGAGTCATCACGAAAACGACCATGCCAGCCGTTCTGCTGGAAGTGGGGTACTTGTCTAATAAGAACGATGAAACTGCGATGTATAAGGATGCGTTCCAGGACAAGTTAGCCTCTGCTCTCGTTGCTGCTATCAAAGAATACTTGAACCTCAAATAGGAGGTAAGAACTCTAATTTTTTGGCTACGATGCTAGTTTTGCTATGCAAAACGCGAAGGAGTGTATGAAATGACCCAAACAAGACGCTTTATTCAAGGGGCACTTCTTGTGAGTGCTATTACATTGTCTATAACTGCCTGCGGTCAAAAAAACCAGTTGATAAGCGGTAGTGCTCTGTATGGAGCTGCCCTAAATGCACTTAAGAAAAGTGATGATCCTAAAGCCATCCCTTTATTTGATGACTTGAAGTTTACAAGTTCAGCTTTTGATAAAACCAAAGGGGAGTTAAAAGTTGATCTTACTTTTGGTCCCAAAACGCAATTGGGCGCCCCTGGGGAAGAAATGTTTTTGCAAGCATTGAAGAAAACAGCTTTTCAATTTCCAGAAGTAAAAAGCTTATACATCCTGAAGGATGGGAAACAAGTAGACAGCTTAATGGGGCATCTGGAGCTTCCCTACCCAATCAAACGACCTAATTAAATGGAAGAGCAGAGGAGTTAATAAGAGTGATGAGAAACAAGAAGTTGGCAAGCGCAATCTTAAGTTCATTAATTGTAACAAGTTTAGCTGGTACGCCGGCTCTGGCCGCTGGGACCGTGAATGGAACCTCAACAAATAACGTAAAACTTTCTTTCCCGGATGTAAAATCAGATTATTGGGGAATTCGGCATATTTCGAAATTGGCTTTGGAGGGAATCATCGAAGGTTATGAAGATGGTGCCTACCGTGCTGAAAACTCGGTTTCCCAGCAGGATGTGCTGATTATGGCAGTCCGCATGATGGGCTTGCAGGATGAAGTCAATAATATGACATCAACAACTGTTTTTCCTGATTTCATGCTTGTTGATAGTTATGCAAGGAATTATGTAGCTGTAGCGCTTCAAAAAGGATTAATTACGAACGAAGAAGAGAAAGAAAGAAGCTCGAGCGATAAGTCCAAAGAGAAGTGGGGACAGCGTCAAGCATCAAGAGAATGGGTAGCGGAGATCGTTATTCGGGCAATTGGCCAAGGTGCCTTCGCCCAAAGCTTATCCCAAACACAAACGACATTTAACGATAATAGCGCCATCAGCTCTACATCGCTTGGATATGTGAATGCTGCGGTTGCGTTGAAAGTTGTTGATGGCTTTGAAGACGGGACGTTCCAGCCGAAAGGTGCGGTTACTCGTGCACAAATGGCTGCCTTCTTAAGCCGCTCGCAGAAAGATCTGGCATCTTTGCCGACGCATGCCAAAAAAGGATACTTGACGACCCTCACAAGCGGCACGATTGGACTTATGGACAAAGAGGGCAATACAAGTACATATAAGCTCTCTCCAAACACAGTCTTTTACGGAAACAAAAATGATACGGCGATCGATCCCAAAGAGCTTCAAGAAACCTATGAGGTTTCAATCGTTGAAGTGAATGGTGTTGCTTACTACGTAGAAATTATTAAAGACGAACTGCAGTTGGACATTAAAGAAGGTAAGTTGCTCAAATTGAACATGAGCACCATGAAAGCTACATTGGATGATTTTGAGAGCTATGATTTTGCTCCGGATGTAGCAGTAACCGATTCGGAAGGTCGCGGCCTCAGCCTTGGTGACATTGTAACTGGCAGTACAATTCAATTGCGCAAAAGCAAAATTGTCAAAACGGACAAATATACATCTATCATCGTAAAACAAGTGCCCGTGAATAAAACGGCCAATGGAGCTATTCAAAACCTGAACAAAGACGCCGCACAAATTACGCTGCTGGATACGGAATCAGGTCAACCTGAATCTTACAGTTTCTCTTCTGCTTTGCTTATCACTTCTACGGATAACAGCTTGGCAGATCTGAATTCATTACACATTGGCGATGTCATCGAATATACGATTAAGAATAGTGAAGTTGTGAAAATTGCTGTTAAGAAGCAAGCGGATGTTGGTGTTAGCATTGAGGGGACTTTTAAAGAG
>NZ_JBFTQB010000569.1:0-8478 GCF_056398785.1 Paenibacillus sp. 01T422
TCTCCACATCGTGTCGGATCTGATTTGTTGTCACCTGTTGTAGTACGTTGCAGATCAAATAAAGTTCCCTTATACGGAAAGAAATATTACACCGCACTCTCATCATAAGGTTGAAAACGCTTTTTGTAAAATGCAATATAAGTCAGTCGTATTTACATAGCTCGTCTGTTGTGTAGAATGAATACACATGATGAACCCTTAATAGCAATGAATGCGCTATGCAAAATAACGCTGGAAAGGAACTTTCCTATGACTATTTTAATTATTGAAGACGATTCCAGCATCCAGATGCTGCTCAAATTAAGCCTTGAAGTTGAGGGCTTTCACCCTATGGTAGCCGGTACCATTGCCTCCGGGCTCGACACGCTCGCTTCCCATCAGATCGATTTAATCTTGCTCGATCTGATGCTGCCTGACCAATCAGGCTTCGAACTTTTGAAAACGCTGCAACAATCTTACAAAGAAATACCTGTCATCGTGCTCACGGCAAAAAACGAAATGAACGACAAAATATTAGGCTTCCAGCTCGGCGCTGATGATTATTTGACCAAGCCCTTTGAAACGCGGGAGCTTATCATGCGAATTCGTGCGGTTATGCGGCGAATGACCCCAGATACCGCCTTACATGCCGTTGATGTCCTTCAAGCAGGCATCATAGAAATGGATCGCAATGAGCGATCATTGAAAGTCGCRGGCCAA
Organism: Paenibacillus sp. 01T422; assembly: GCF_056398785.1. NCBI lineage: Bacteria > Bacillati > Bacillota > Bacilli > Caryophanales > Paenibacillaceae > Paenibacillus > Paenibacillus sp. 01T422. The sequence continues at coordinate 700 of NZ_JBFTQB010000569.1, forward strand.
TTGGTCAAAACAACCAGCAAGGAGTTCGACTTCCTCTGGCTGTTGTGCAAAAATCCGAAAAAGGTGTTCACGCGGGAGCACATTCTCGATCAGGTATGGGGGTTCGAATATTACGGACAAACCCGTTCCGTCGATATGATGGTGAACCGGCTCCGCGAGAAAATTAAACCCCACGATCATGTGCTGGCCACGGTTCACGGGATGGGCTACAAGCTGGAGGTTTAAGCCATGAAGCTGCGCAATAAGCTGTTCATTCAGCACACGATTACGATCATCATGCTGCTAGCTGCAATGTATGTGGTCGTGAACTATACGCTGAGCAAAAGTATGATTGAGCGGGACACCCAGACGCTGAGCCAATATTACGACTTGCATCGCATCGAGGCACTCAAAATTGTAAACGATAAAAAAATCAGCATCGAGCAGCTTTTTTCCGGGACATATGCCCCGCTGATCGCCTCGCATCTTGCCGCCAACAGCAACTTCCAAGTGCAGCTGTTTGATCCGGAGGGCACCATTATCGGAGACAGTGGCAATAGAGAAGATCTGGTGAAGCGAAGCGATATCGACGCTGCACTCGCGGGGCAAACCGCCACCGTCATAACGGAAGGCGAGAACAGCAAGATGCTCATCTACGCCTCACCTTTCCTTTACGAAGGCAAAATTGTTGGCGGATTCCGCTACTTGCTTGATTTAAATAAACACGAAGAAACCCTGTCTGCCATGAGGACTTGGTTTATTGGCGTCGCACTGGGCTGCCTGCTTGTCGCTTTGCTCGCGAGCTACTCGTTCTCCTTCTTCATCATGCAGCCGCTGCACGCCTTGCAGCATGCCTTGAAGCTGGTGACTGTAGGTGATTTCAGCCGAAAAATCACAGTCCGCAGCCAAGACGAGGTGCGAGAACTGGCCGATGACTTTAATCAAATGTCCGAAGCATTGCAAGAGCATATCGAACTGCTCCATTATGAGCAAAGTAAGCAAAAAAAGTTTTACGACAATGTTACGCACGAGCTGAAAACACCACTAACCTCCATCATCGGCTTCTCAGATCTGATAGATAAAATGGAGCGCATCGATGATATTCGAACATGCAATGTTTACATCCGTAAAGAAAGCACGCGACTGCTGCAAATGGTCGAAGAGCTGCTGCAATCGTCCCTCAAAGGCGATGAGGCTTGGCGGGTGCAGGTTGAACGTACAGACTTGGCTGCGATCCTGACGGACAGCTTGCGCATACTGGAACCTACATTGCTTAAATCTGCGATTACAACTGCTGTGCAAGTGCAGGCGTGTGAGTTGTACATTGATCCAAAACGTACACAGCAGGTTTTGTTCAACGTCATAGAAAATGCAATCAAGCATAGCGAGTGCACGCAGCTGAGCGTGCGGCTTGAGCAGCAAGAATACCAATGCCTCGTGCGCATTACCGATAACGGCAAAGGCATGGACGAAGAAGAAACACGTACGCTGTTCCTTCCTTCTGACGAAAAAGCTGAACGTCCTGTATCAGCCCATTCGCACGGGCTTGGGCTGCTGCTCTGCAAGCAATTGATGGAGCTGCAAGGCGGCGATATTACGATACACAGCCGTGAGGGAAGCGGAACGGAAGTCATTTTGAGCTTCCAAATGGAGCCTGTCCTCTCCCAAGGTCCCACTCGTGCAAACGCTTCACGGCTATTGCTATCAGGCTCTATGGCCTACTTGGATCAAGAGGATGTGCCCTTCCAAATCGGGACCAGCGGCTTCCGTTTCGGTAGTGACATGGTGAACTCGCTGGATATCAGCGCGGAAATCCGCAAGCTGCAAAATATGCTGATCGACAAAACGCTCACCGCAGAAACCGTCGGCAGTGTGATTGCTAACCCGGTCCATCAAGTATCTCGCTTGCACGATGGCGTTCTCACCACGTTACCCGAGACGGATCGGGCTGCGCTGACAATTCAGATGCGAACGGCGGTCCGGCTGATCGACTTCAGCCATTTTGACTTCATGGCGGAGCGCCCGAGCGCTCACTATGTTGTGCAGTTGAAGGATGAAGCCGCGAATGGGAAGCATTGGCTGCATATTGATCTATATGACAACGCTTACTTCATCGTGTTCGATTTGCTGGATGAAACCAACCATAAAGCCTATTTCAAGTTAAGTGACGCCTCCTAACCTATCGAGGGGATGGTTGATGAAATGGCTAGAAAGAAAAGTAACAGCTCCGTTTTAATCTTATCCGTAATTGTTGTCGTGCTTGTAGCAGGATTCTTCCTATACAAGTCTGGTGTTTTTGGTGGGAAAGCGAAAGGCAAAATTACCGTCTATTCCATTTTTCAAGAAGAAGAAGCACGTAAGATCCTGGATAAATTCAAGGCAGAGACCGGAATCGATTACGACGTTCTTCGTCTCCCAAGTGGTGAAGCCGTGACGCGCGTCCAGAATGAAATGGGCAAGCCGCAGGCAGACTTCCTGATGGGAGGTCCTGCAGATTCACATGAGGTATTGAAAAAAGCTGGGGCACTGGAGAACTACATTTCTCCGAATGCCAAAGATATTCCGGACAATATGAAGGATAAAGAAGGTTCATGGACTGGTTTTTATCTGAATCCAATTGCCATTGGCATCAACGAACAGCGTTGGAAAGAGAAATATGCTACGGCCCCTTATCCGCAGACGTTCCAAGAGCTGCTTGATCCTAAATTCAAAGGCGAAATCGGCATGTCCGACCCGGCAACTTCCGGTACCGCTTACACCGCAGTAGCCTCCCTTGCGCAAGTATGGGGCAAAGACAAAATGCTGGACTATGTGGCAAAGCTGCTGCCCAACCTGAAGGAAAGACCTAAATCCGGGATCGAACCGATTCAAAAAGCGGCTAAAGGCGAGTACACCATCGGGATTACCTTCCTTGGGGATCAGCTGAAAATGAAAAATCAGGGCAGCCCGATTATCTCTATCGTTCCAGAAGCCGCAGGTTATGAGGTTGGGGGACTAGCTATTGTCAAAGGCGGCGCAAACACCGAAGGCGCCAAGAAACTAATGGATTACATGCTGACGAATGAACCTGGACTTCTTTATACCGAATCAGCCTTCGCAAGCTCCGTGAAACCTACCGTACCGATCCCTAAAGGCGGTATCGACATCAAAACAACCAAATACAATACAAGCTACAGCCTGTGGAAAGCTGCCGAGCAGCGCAAAGAGCTGCAGGACGCGCTCAAGAATCTTAAATAAGAAAGCGTTTCCAGGGCATTGGAAGCCGCATATATCGCACGTCCTGCGGACCAATGCCCGTCTAAACAAAGAATGTGGAAGGCGGTCGTGAGCCCCTTATGATTATAGAAAAACAAGGCATGAGCACCTCGATCAGCAAGCTGGTGAAAGATCCCTCTTCGCTGATCCTCGTACTCATCAGTTTCGCCGTACTCTGTCTCTTCGTTATTTATCCGCTTATTTATGTTATTGCTTTGCCAGGGGCGACAGATTGGACGACATTCTTCAGCAAAAGCCGATACGGTACGGCGCTAGTGAACACAGTCGTTAGTTCCTCCCTCTCTGCCCTAACAGCAACGGTTTGCGGGTTTATTTACGCTTATTCGATTCATTACAGCAATATTGTAGGGAAAAAGTTTTTCCGTTTTATCGCCTTTCTCCCGATTCTCGCGCCTTCTGTAATGACCGGCCTGGCCTTCCTGCTTTTATTCGGCAGAGGCGGCATGGTATCGCAAACACTCAAAGCTTGGTTTAACGTCGAGCTAGATTTATACGGTTTGCCGGGTCTATGGATCGTTCAAACGATCTCGTATTTCCCGCTTGCCTACATGACGATTACCGGTGTACTACGCTCCATATCGCCTAATCTGGAAATCGCCGCGCAGAACTTAGGGGCACGCGGTTTCAAGCTTTTCCGCACCATCACGTTCAAATTAGCATTGCCGGGTGTTATCAACGCCTTCCTGCTCGTAGCGATCAACTGCTTTGCCGACTTCGGGAATCCCAAGCTGATCGGGGGCAATTACTCTCTGTTGGCCGTTGAAATTTACGGAGAAATCATTAATAACGAACCTGGCCTCGCATCTGTAATGGGCCTCATTCTCGTGATTCCAGCCCTGCTGGTTTTCGTGATTCAGAGCAAGCTGCTGTCCAAAGGCTCCTACTCGACAATAACCGGAAAACCTGTTTCCGGTCTGAATCGGGTCAAAACGTCCCGCAAGACGGACATTCTTTTGTTTATTTTCAACAGCATCATGGCCCTTTTCATCCTGTCGATGTTCGCCATTACGATTCTTTTCGCGTTCACGAAGAACTTTGGCCGAGATAACACTTTTACACTGAGTCATATAACTAAAATGGTGTTCAACCCATCCAGCCCCGCTGTTCTCAACAGCTTGGTGCTGTCTCTCATCGCGTCTATTCTAGCCGTCGGCTTCGCCCTAGTTCTGGCTTATGTCGTGGTTCGCAAGCCTTTTCCAGGCAAAAAAATACTCGATTTCACGGCCGTTCTGCCCATTGCTTTGCCGGGGACATTCGTGGGCTTGGCCTTGATCGTCGCTTTCAGCAATGGACCGATTATGCTCCAAGGCTCCGCCGTCTTGATCATTGTAGCCATGCTGCTGAAACAAATGCCTGTTGGGTATCGGGGACTCACTGCCTCCTTCAAACAGGTGGACAAATCGATCGAGGAAGCCGCCACCAATCTCGGAGCGGACAGTCGCCGCACACTGACAACTATCGTATTCCCGATGCTGCAAAAGACCATTGTCGCCAACTTCGTCTACGCATTTATGAAAAATATGAACACCTTAAGCACCATCGTCTTTCTGATTACGCCAAAATGGGTCGTCGCCGCCGTATCGATCTTCAACTACGCCGAAACCGGTACCTACTACTGGGCAGCCGCTGTGGCCGTTGGATTGATGGGAACTACACTGGCTACGCTCGGTGTGATGAAGCTCATTTTCCGCTCGAAGGTGAAAATATTTGATTTCTAAGTTAAGGAGTGAGAAATGATGAGTTCACAAGTTTTATTGGATTTGAAAAATGTTAGTAAAGTGTTCGGCAGCAACCACGTTCTCAAACAGATCGATCTGCAAATCGAACGCGGGAAATTCATTACCTTCCTCGGACCGAGTGGATGCGGAAAAACGACGCTGCTGCGCTCCATTGCAGGCTTTTATACCATAGATGAGGGTGAGATCAAAATTGACGGCCAGGTCGTCAATGATCTGCCTCCCTACAAACGCGGAACGCCAATGGTGTTCCAAGAGTACGCTTTGTTCCCTCATATGACCGTATTCGATAATGTCGCTTACGGGCTGGATATTCAGAAGCGCCCTGAGGCGGAAGTACAAGAACGCGTGAAGACGGCGATGGCCAAAGTGAAACTGACAGGCCTAGAGGAACGCTACCCGCACGAAATGTCCGGTGGTCAGCAGCAGCGCGTTGCTATGGCCCGCGCGCTGGTCATGAACTCCCCGATCATCCTGCTGGATGAGCCGCTCAGCAATTTGGACGCGAAGCTGCGTGAAGAAGTCCGCGTGGAACTGCGCAGCATTCAACAGCTTCCTCGTTAGCGGTTTCGTGAAATCATCGATGTTCCTAGGTGAGAAAGAGCGGTATTTCATTCTGGATGATAATATGAAAGAATGGATTGTCGATGCGTATGACATCGGGGCAACGCGATTTGAAGGGAACGTCACGATCCATGCCGCCGATGATAAAATTCATTTAATGAAGATTAGTGAATAGGACATAAATACAACTAGCAGCTAGGCTGAAAAGGGGAACTTTAGTTTCCTTTTTTGGCTGTTCAGGAGGAATTTGCATCATGTGGAAAAAAAGTCTGCTCGTGCTCCTAGCGGGGATTGGGATTTTCCTTGGTTTTCGCTTCATAGGGGAGAAGAAAAGCAATCAGCCGCTCAAAGTGTACGTGATCTTCCAGGAAGATGCGGGGCGGATTCTACTCGAAACATTTAAGGAGAAAACGGATCAGCCCTACGATATCATCCGAATGTCGAGCGGCGAAGCCAGCTACCATCTGCTAACGCTGGGCAAGACCGGGATCGACGTGGTACTCGGCGGCCCTGCCGATCTGCATGAGCAGCTCAAAAACAAAAGCAAATCCCTCCGCTACTCCCCAGCAGCTGCTAGCAGCATTCCAGCCAAGTACAAAGATGCCGGCGGCTACTGGACCGGCATGTATATGGGGGCGCTCGCCATTGGCGTGAACCAAACCGTCTGGCAGCAGGACCCTCAGCTGAAGGGTCTGCCGCTGCCACAGCGGTACGAGGATCTGCTGCGCCCCGAGCTCAAGGGCAAGATCGAGATTCCCGATCCCGAGACATCGGGAACCGGATACACGCTGCTCGCATCGCTTGCCCAGCAGCGCGGCGACAGCGATGCGATCGCTCTGATGCAGGCGCTGAAGAAACAGAGCGCCTCTATGACGTTCGCCGGCAACACTAGCGCACAGCATTTGGCCGAAGGCGAGATGGCCGCGGCCGTCTCGTTCTTGAGCGATCAGCTGCGCTTCAAAAACTCAGGCTACAACATCTCCTCCTTCATCCCGCCGCAAGCCGGCTGGGAGATCGGAGCCGTGTCGATCCTGAAGGGTGGCAACAACACTGCCGCTGCTAAGCAGCTCGTCGATTTCATGTTGTCCCGTGAGGTGCAGACGGATTACATGAACACTGCCTTCTCCTTTCCTGTGGCACCGGATATTCCGGTGAACCCGCTTCTTGCACCAGTGAAGCTGGAGAACCTGCTTGCTTCCTACCGCTTCGATCTAGCTGCTCAGCAGCATGAGAAGCTGTTGGCCGGGTGGCGAACGGCAGAGTAACGGGGTAACACTGTGCTAGATGGTGCGTGATCTGCGCTAACCTTAACAATGAGGGGGGAGGGAGCCGGTCGGTTCTGAGGACTGCCATCTCCCCTGTTTCGTTGGATTTCGTCCAACGGGCCGCGACTCTGGAGCTGTTTCGTTGGATGATTTCCAATGAAAACAGCTTTTACTKCTGCGAATTCCACTTTCCATTGGATGAATTCCAATGGGGGCCTTTCTAATCRCACTAATTTAGCGCAAAATAGATCATTCGGTTGGATTTCATCCAATGAAAGATGCTTTTTGACGAGCTAAATCCCATTTTCGTTGGATTTCGTCCAACGGGCCGCGACTCTGGAGCTGTYWCRTTGGATGATTTCCAATGAAAACAGCTTTTACTGCTGCGAAATCCACTTTCCATTGGATGAATTCCAATGGAGGCCTTTCAAATCACACTAATTTAGCGCAAAATAGAGCATTCGGTTGGATTTCGTCCAATGAAAGATGCTTTTTGACCGGCTAAATCCCATTTTCGTTGGATTTCGTCCAACGGGCCGCGACTCTGGAGCTGTCACATTACTCTCTACTCATTACTTGCTACTTACTACTTACACTCACTACTTACCACTCACTACTTACTACTACTACTCACCACTTACCACTTACCACTTACCACTTACCACTTACCACTTACCACTTACCACTTACTACTCACTACTCACTACTTACCACTCACCACTCACCACTCACCACTCACCATTCACCATTCACCATTCACCACTCACCACTCACCACTCACCACTCACCACTCACCACTCACCACTCACCACTCACCACTCACTACTACTACCACTCACCACTCACTACTACTACCACTCACCACTCACCATTCACCACTCACCACTCACCACTCACCACTCACTACTCACCACTCACTACTCACCACTCACCACTCACCACTCACTACTCACCACTCA
>NZ_JBFTQB010000570.1:0-6479 GCF_056398785.1 Paenibacillus sp. 01T422
CCTACACCCCACCCAACAAGCCCGATCTAGCGGCTATGTCCATCGATGCCGGCAACTGCGTCCTCTCGGGTTCAAGCACGAACCTTACCATCAAGTTCAAAAACGCTGGTGTTTCCATCCCCAGTGGTAGCTCTTTCAAAGTAACAGTAGCTGCTGACGGCGTTGTATTCAAAACCTTTACCTACACGGCAGGTCTTCCGCCAGGAGAGACCAAAACAGAGACAGCCCCCTACACCTTCAATAGTACAAAAAGCATCACGCTAACTGTAGATTCCAATGACGATATCTCAGAAAGCTCCTCCACGAACAATGTGCTTTCTCAAATTATTACTCCACAAGCTAGCTGTGCGCCTACTGGCGGTAGCTATACCGGAAAAACCTCAGCAGACAAACCTACGATGCCATGGAAAGATTCCAACATGATCAAAGCAGACTGGACAATCCCATCCAGTTGTACACCAGTTAGAGGGCGTTTTATTTTATCTCAAGCTACTGGGGAATATGTTCAATATGGTTGGAGTGCACTGAACAGCACGTCAGTGGACGATATGTCTATTTTTGCTTATGGAATGATGGGTTTCATTGGCTATCCTGGCAACATGCAAAGTGGACAAGTAGATATTTCTTACAAACTTGAGGATAGTTGTGGAGGAACTTCTTATTTTTATGAGGGAAAGTTTACACTAGGTCCCAAGCCTCCGAATAGACCACCACAGTTCGAAATCGGATGGTTTCCAGACAACGATTATTACACTCGCACATCCATATCAGACGCAGTAGTTGGGGATAAGTTAAATGTACGGTTGCTGCCAGAAATTGCGCCTAACCATTATGATCCTGATGATGATTTTGTTTCTTTTGAATGGTTGTTCGCGAACAGCTCAAGTAATTGGGTCAAAAGTTTTCCTTCCATGGGTTATTTAAAAGGAGAGGATAAGCTGACGTGGCTAACGGCATCAACAGCCGGTGATCATACTATTTCGGCGAAAATGTGTGATGACAAAGGAGCCTGTACGCAAAAGGAAGCGACAATAACAATCATGCGTCCAGAGCCCGTCCCCTGCATAAATGTTCCAAATCGCGTCGTGCAGAATCGCCCACTTTCTCTCAATGCAATCAATGGTGCATGTAGCCGACCAGCAAAGAACAGGACAATTACGGAATATTTTTGGACGAATAACCTGCCAGTATACCCCAATATTGGTTTGGAGACAGTTACTCTCGAGGTCAAAGATAACTATGGCATCCGAAGTTTGCCAGAAAATAAAGCGACCAAAAATATCAATGTTGTCGAGGACAAACCTCCTGTTGCAGTAATTAATCTTCCGCTTTTTGCGGTTCGTGGAAACATTCCATTTCGAGATATTTCATTTAGTCCTGATGGAGATATCATTGTTGAAACTACGATTAACTATGTCTACGACAGCAATAATGACGGAATTTTTAATGATCATATGCCATTTAATCTACCTATTGCAGTAGGTGGAACGGCACAATTACCTGCTGCGAAGGTGGGGAAGTATAAGTTAACCGTTAAAACTAAGGAAGATTGGGGGCTAACAGATACTAAATCCTTTATGATCGACATCAAAAATGACTCGCCTGAGGTCGCATTCACGGTAACTAGCGCAAATCCCGAACCTCCTTCGTTTCAAACAGTTGATGAGAACGAATTGCTAATGGCATTTGGGGATCAATGGGAGGGGGCAACCCTTACAAATACAAATTTACATAAAACAAAGGATATTGGTTTCACGTACAACCCTGTTACTAAAGGATTTAGCTCTCACTTTGGAAAATCACCATTTAAAGCTCCTGCCAGTAGTTTGGTTTTTACGGGCTCTATAGCGACCGTTGGACTTGATGTGGGAAGCACCTTTAGCATTCCACCTTTGTTTAGCACTCAATATTTAGGTAATAAAAGTGGAGTGGCCGTTCGCGGGGCTATTCCTTACACAGTACAAAGAGTTGACTGGCAGGGTATTCCATATGGTCAACCTACAACTACCCAACTTAGTGGTGTTGACCCACCTACAGCAAGTAATACAGGCAATTATTTAGCATATGACGCGAAGGGAGGCAGTTATCGTTTATCCTGTAAATATTATTTTGAAGATCGCTCGGGTGGTGATGATGATATTTATCATTGGTGGTGCGACTATACGAGGAAAAATGCATCTGGTCAAACTTCCTGGGTTAAAAGTTTAGAGAGTATTAGCTCTTCGGTTGCCATTCTCATTACTCTACCAACACAGCCTAATCAGATTGGCAATGGTAATAACATGGAGATTAATGATGATGGTACGAAAATAAAAATACCTTACACACTTTTTAATCCTAATTACTGTTCTTATTGCGGTGGCGGTGATTCTTCACGTTGGTATGATGTGGAAACAGGTATTGAAGTACCTTCTGCAACAATTACAAGGCCAGCCACAGGGGATGGAGCTGTATATGAGGACTCTGAGGTAGCCGTTTATGTACATCAAGATTATAAGAGTACCTATAGTAATTATAGTTCTTCAAGTAGAGGCAGCAACTCAGCATACAAAGGGATTTACACTAACTATCTAACTTCGTATAACAAACAAACAGGTGTTACGAAGCGATTAGATGTAAGTTCTGTCAATCGAGATGATAGCAGCCAAACCCAAGATGGAAGTGTGATTAGAGGAGACGGTTGGGATCGATCGGCAAGCTCAATCGTGCAAGTGAAATGGGATGTGTCTGAAGATGGATATGTTTATATTGTAGATGGATTTAATAAGATAACTGTGGCTGATAAATTTGCCACTAAGGTTGCGGAGTACGCGACGGCGAATTTACGCCCAAAGAACTATTCAGGCAATGAACAATACTTGTACGAAAACAGAGAGTTCACAATATCAGCATCGGGATTTGGGGCAGACGGTGAATATTATCTACAACTGAAGGAACGATACCACAAGCTTAGAAGATATAATTTTATATGGGAATCCTGTGGTGTCTGCAGTGTTGGCAGTTACGTTTCAAGTTATGACGAAGATTCATCTGGTTCGTTTAATAAGTACTATTCCTATACGATAAAAGGTGCAGTTGCCAGTCCAAAGACTTATGCATCCTCCGAGGTAGGCCAAGTTTTAAAAAAAGACACTAATCTAGTCGATGCGGACTACTCCTTTGACTTTATGCAAACAAATCTGAATTATAGCTTGAATTCACCGTCGGGGTTTATTTATAGGGCGCAGAACAATAGGAATATGTATAGGCTGGAATTGACATCAAATTGGATTTCTCTTAGCAAAATAGTCAACGGAGATCGTACTGTCCTGAGAAGCAGTCCTATTAATCTGAACACGACAGATTTTGTAAACCTCAAAGTATCAGTTAGAGGTTCAAAAATGAAGGTAAGACTGGGGCAGCTGCCCATTTTTGAAGTATCGGACTCTACATTCACTTCAGGGACCTATGGAGCATTCATCGGTGGCTTTGGTTCTCATTTACGCAACGTTTATGTGAAAATTCCTATCGTTGATAACACGACAATAAGCGATATAGGAATAGCTGGGGAAGAGTTGAACTACGGGATAACTTATGATGATCCAGAGAGCGATCCGCATCTTATCCCTCAAGACAAATGGAAGTATGAGCACACGAATTCGGTAAAATTTTTGGATGCAGGCGATGGAAAAAGTGGCTTGTCTAGCTTTCATGGACAGATTTTACTAGGCACTCCTGTGAAAATACTCGATAAAGTTGGTCTGTATAACCTTTCGTACATTGGCGCTGATGACCCTGCTCCACTAGGCTTCACTTATCCAAATGCAGCTTTTGCCGACTATCGATCTGAGTCGGATCCTTATTCGAGAAATATTTTGATTCATCGTAAACCAATCAGCAGGATCACTTGCAGCCAAGATTTATATTATAAAGTGACATGCGATGATTCACAAAGCTATGATCCAGATCGATGGTTAAGTTCTACAAATTACTCTGCAGAGTCTACAGGAATTAATTATGCCTTAACTAAAGGCATTGTTGATCGGAAGTATGAATATATCCTTCCTGACGGAACTACGGTGTCTGGACTGATTGATCGGGTCAAAGAAATCGGGCTATATACGTTTAGAGTAGCTGTAAAAGATGAGTACAACGCTTGGTCAGACTGGGCAGAGGCGTATATCTGGTTGGATGCACCACCTGCCAATCATGCACCTTTTGTAGATATAACGAACCCTGTCAGTTCTGATTTCAATAACCCGTCTAATGGTCGGAGAAATATTTCAGCAAAGGATACCCACCATCAGCCGTGTTGACTTTCCCCAATGGAACACACGCTACGCCTACTCCTATAATAAGCGGTTTACTCATGCCTTCTTGGAATCAATCGGACCCAGACGTCCCAACCCAATATAAAAACTTCCAGTACAGAATACTTGATGAAAATGGCACCCAAGTCACATACATGCATAATGGGCTTACGAGTAATGCAATTCGTGGAGGTAGTTACGCACATTTGTGCAGCTATAATAGTGATTCTGGGACATGGCGTAGTTGTGTATATGATACGACGAACAATTCTTGGACAGTCCATCCGTCTGAACAATTCGACTTGTCGGTTCTTGATGGCATATCAGGCCCATTACAAGTTCAGGTTCGAGTAAATGACGGCAGGTATTGGTCCGAATGGTCAAACTCCGGATGGTTCATTTTGAACAGACCTCCCTCAGTGACTATGACAATGCCTAATGGGACGCAGGCTGCGCCTACGATATACGCTGATCCTCGACCTACGTTTCAATGGACACAAACAGACCCAGATCCCGGAACAACGTTCACCTATTTTCAGGTGCAAGTAACGAATGAGGCTAATGATGTGGTAGTCCTGGACTCTGGACAATTTTACCAAGGTACGGCTTCAAATGTAGGGAGTTGGCAAGTCAGTCGCGATCTCCCTGCTGGTCAAAAACTACAGGTCAAAGTAAGAGTATTCGATGGAATTGTTTGGTCGGAATATTCAGCGCAAACATGGTTCTATATCAATCGAGCACCTGTTGCTGAGTTTGATTGGACGCCTAAGCCGGTCTGGGAAGGCGATGTGGTTCAGAGTATTAATTCCTCTTATGATCTTGATGGGGATACTTTGAGCTATGCATGGAAATTGGAGCAGGCGAGTGGCTTGGAGGTTGTGTTTTCCTCGCAAACTATCAGCTATAAGTTCCTAACTCCTGGCGTTTATAAAGTGACGCTTACTGTATCAGATGGGCTGCTTTCAAATTCGATTGTCAAAATGATTGTAGCAGCCCCGTTGACGATTCACTCCGATGTTACTTATACGAACAATTGGCTGCTTTTACATGAGAAGAGTGGTCACCAAACTGCTTCAGTGCCGAAGGATTTTTACTCCGGAGAAATTTTTGTGGTATCTAGTCATAGCTCGCCAGCACCTGTTGACGAAGTTACAGCCTGGATAGATGCTACAGGGTTGGATGGTAAATCGCTCTATGTATCAGAGCGTTTAACTCCAGCAGCAGGAGACGCGACAGCTTATTTGGGCGAGATTTTCGATRCTAAGTTTCAGTCATTCTCGGAGGGCTTGCCGCAAGGCTTGCAAACGATTCATTTTCGAGTGCGATATCGTAATGGAATAATAAAAACGGAAGATATTCAGGTTAATATTATCGGCAATGTCAATAAATCAGTAGGTGTTCATAGGGTTCAATAATTTCAAAGCAGTTATCTTCGGGTAGCTGCTTTTTGTAAGAAACGGTGAATCCGAAGCTGTCCTATGATACAATTAATCGATAAAAAGGCTATGCCTGAGGGAGCGAGAAAACCTTGAACTATCGATTAATTGCATTGGATGTTGATGGAACGCTTTTGAATGACGATCATGAATTAACCGAGCAGACGATTGAAACGATTCAGGAAGTGCATGATCAAGGAGCACATATCGTGTTGTGCACAGGAAGAGCTCCTGACAGCACGCTGCCTATCCTGCAGCAGCTTGGACTAGAAGGAACGATGATTACACATAACGGAGCGGCGACGGTTCACGCAGACGAACGCGGGAAATCATTGGTCAATGAGTTTTCTTTTACGCTGCCAGAAATTGCCCCAATGCTGGATTATGTGAGGAGAGAGGGCATTCATTTCGATGTCTGTACGTCTTTTAACATGTATATAGAGCGAATTGGCGAATACGAAAAAGAGATGTACACCAAGTTTCTGGTGAATCCCAAACTCGTAACAGATGTATCTGAGCTAGGATTGCCGATTGTGAAATTCACACTTTTTAGTAAGCCAGAGGTCCTAGATCGTGTTCAACAGGAATGGGATGAACAGCAATTATATGGTCATTTGCGGATGATTCGGAGTGGCGATTTATTCATTGATGTGATGAGCGCAAAGGCGAATAAAGGAAATGCGTTGAAAGCTTTGGCCGCATCCTTGGAGATCGATCCGTGCGTGATTCTGGCTATTGGCAATTACTATAACGA
>NZ_JBFTQB010000571.1:0-4243 GCF_056398785.1 Paenibacillus sp. 01T422
GTAGAACTCTATAAAGCGGGGCGTGCAACTACAATTATTATGTCCGGTGGAACTTCAAAGATTCCTGAAGCCCACGTAATGAGAGACACAGCAATACAAAGCGGTGTTAAAGAGTCAGATATTTGGATAGAGGATAAGTCAACAAATACGAAAGAAAATGTTATTAACACAAGAGAGATGATTGATGAGCTTTTCGGATTAAGAAATACCCGAAGAATATTGCTAGTTACAAATTACTTTCATTTAAGACGGTGTTATCTTAGTATGAAGACCTTTATGCCAGATTGGATTGCGTACAGTCTCTGCGGGGTTTTGGACAGTAATACACGTCCAGATAATTGGTGGACTAATGAAAAAGGACAAATAAGGGTGCTTAATGAAGTTGAACGATTAATTCAATATACAAAAGTAAAAGAAATAATAGATTATCGCGTGTAGGTTGGTTATCGGATTGAATTTATTGAATCTTATTTGGGGAGTGTGTCTGCATGAACAAGAATTCTGTTTATGGAACAACAAGCATTATAGGCGGTGGTGAGGTTGGCGCCATCTCAGTTGACATGGATAAGAAGGTAGTTCATGAAACAAACAGCTTATTTTGGGACATAAAGGGAAATGACGTTTTAGGAGCAACCTCACTTCCGCTATATGGTGCATTTGTCTCAGAAGAAAAATGCCAGCTTTTTGGCGATGTCTCAGGAAAAAAGTTGCTGGAAATAGGCTGTGGAAGCGGTCAATCTTTGCAATATCTGGGGGAACACAAAGCTTCTGAACTTTGGGGTATGGATATATCAGAAAACCAACTCGAAAAGACAAAGCAACTTTTGACGGAGTGCGGTCTTTCAGCAAAATTAATCTGTTCTCCCATGGAAGAAGAATGTGGCATACCAGAGGATTATTTTGACTTTGTTTATTCGGTTTATGCAATAGGCTGGACAACTGACCTAGAGGGTACCTTTCGCAGGATTGCTTCTTACCTAAAAAAAGATGGTGTATTTATTTTCAGCTGGTCCCACCCTATACACAAATGTGTTGCTATAGAAAATAATATGCTTGTTTTCAAAAAAACTTATTTCGATGAATCTTGGTATTCGCTATCACTTGGCGGCAGTACGCTAACATTATCGGATCGTAAACTATCAACCTATGTGAATGCGTTGGCAAAAGCGGGATTTGTAATTGAGCAAATGATTGAGCAATCAGATGAAGAAATTATGCAATCACATAACAGCGATTTTGCAAAAAAAGCAAAGATGCTTCCTGTAACTTTTGTAATCAAGGCAAGAAAACTATAGAAGAATAATAGTATAATGAACCATAAAAGGCTGCCGCGTGCGGCCTTTTGTGCTAAAGGGCAGTAAAGCATGGAAAGTCCCGAAATCCGAGACCTTACAGAGTTGCGTGAATTAGAAATTTTTGAACAAGAACGATAGTTGAATATAAAGCAACAGGCAGCCGACTAAGTGATGGCTGCCTGTTTTACTATTTATTAAATTACGTTCCGAATACCCTTATTTTTTAACCACAGGCACCCAGAATTCGCCGTAGAAAGTACCGTCGCCGCTATCTTTGCGATAAGTCGCATTTGGACCACCAATGTAAGCATAATCCGTGATTTGGGGCAAGACTTCGCCAAAAGCACGGTAAGTCAGCTGATCAAACAAAGTTTCCTTGTCGCCATCTCCTGCGACCACGATGTACTCGCTCTCTGGAAACTCAATGAAGCGCGTTGCGTCAGCCACTGATTTGCCAGCCTCTACCGCGAAATAATTCCACGGTTTTCCTTGATAAACCTCATTAACTGACCATTCGCGATCATCTTTTGCGGCGTTTTTGAGCTTGTTAAAACGGCCGTCAGCCTTGAGTTTGTCCCAAAACTCGGTCTTTTCTTTTTGCATAGCTGGCATGTCTTGAAAATTCGACTGGATTGAGAACCCATAAGCGGTCAATGTGAATGATTTTTTGTGTTGAAGCGTGTAAGCTGCCATGTGAGTGCTCCTTTTATTCGATATAACTTTCTGTTTTTTTGATTTAGTCAAATTTGACAAGGATTAGTTTTCGACTTTGTTTACACGAAACCACATTTCACCGTAGAATTCACCTGTTTCATTTTCTTTAACGAACGTTGAATTACCAGGACCAACATATTTGTATTCGGTGATTTCTTGGATCAGGCCGCCGAAAACTTTGCCTGTAATTTCGTCAGCAAGCCGGTCTTTGTCAGCGCCTGTCCCAGGCACGACAAGGTAATCGCCAGCGAGGAAATCGAGGACGACTGCGCCTTCCACGTTGAACTCACCCATTACGCCGAAGCCGCGCCAAGGCTTGTGGTCGAGGTTGTAGTTGATTTGATACTCCTGCCCGTCAGCGAGTGCGAGAAGCTCAGCAAGCTTGCCGTTCTCAGTGATTTCAGCTTTTTTTGTTGCGGTTTTTGCTGCATTACCTCCCCAATCGTTGTAGTCATCAAATGTAACACCGAAAGCAGTCATTTTGTAGTTTTCTGAGATTGTTTTGATAGAGTAGTTAGACATTTTGTTCTCTCCTTTGTGGAATTTATTCTTTACAAGACTGATTCTATTTCCCAAATGTATCAAAAATTGATACCTTTTATTGAAAAATGAAAATGTATATCGTCCGTGCTGACATTTTCTGCTACATGTTTGATATAATAAAATCATGAAAAAAACAGAACGAGTGAACCTGATCATGCGTTACATCAATAACCGCGCGCATTTTACGATTGCCGAGATTCAGCGAGAGTTCAGGATTTCCCGCGCGACGGCGATCCGCGACATAAACGAGATTCAGGCGATGGGTTTTCCCCTGACGTCCGAACTTGGGCGCGGTGGCGGATACTATGTCCTGCAGAATCAATATCTGCCCGCGGCCCGCTTCACGCCAGAAGAGCTGAAGGCGATCTTTATCAGCTTTATTGCCTCGAAAAATTCGCAACTGCCTTATCTGCATAATCGCCGCTCAATCACTGAAAAACTAATCGGTATCGCGTCGCAAACCCAGCAAGATGAGCTGATCGAGCTGAATAATATCTTGCTTTTCGAAAATACAAATCCCGCCAATCCGAATCTTTTGGAGCTCGATGATGCGGCGCCCGCGGAGCTAAACCAGCTGATTTCACTTGCTGTGCGGGATAAACATTTGCGCGTGACTTATGAGCTGAGTCTTGGCTGGCCGCAGTTGCTGGACGTTTTTTTGCTGCATATATTTAACTCGAATGCTCAGTGGCTGGTCGAGGTTTATGATTTTGATACGGATGAGTTTCGTTATTTGCCTGTTGAGATGCTGCGGGATTCGGCAATTTCTGAGCAAAAGATGAAGTGGTCTGAACAAGAGATTTTAAACAAGAAACTGCTTCGTGCACGTGAATCCAACCTTGTTGTGAAACTTGATTCGATTGGGATTCAGCGCTTTAAACGCATGCACCCTCCTGGGATAATTTTGTCCTTAACTGGGATGTTTCAATCGAGCGGGATTTTTAATGTTCAGTTGGATGTGACCGATGTTGAGGCGCTGGTGTATTATGCAGATTGGCTTTTGTTTTTGGGGAAAGGGGTCGAGTTTGAGCGAATTCCTGATGAACTGCGTGTGATTTTTGAAGAGCGTTTAGCCACTTTAAGATTCTCTTGAGTCTTATCTGAAATTTTTGTTCGACAAAGACGGCGAGTTAGAGGTGGATTCTTCGTAACAATTCGCTCATACGAGAGGGCATGCGAATAATATTGAATACATTTGAGGAACATGATATGGATAGCTATGTAGGATTAGTTCAGGCTCCCGGAGCATAAGTTACTTCATCCAACCATCTAACGAACTAACCTGTGAACGACTCTGGGGAGCCCGACGCGGGAATGCAGGGTTAATTTCAACGAAGGGAAGAAGCTTTCAACTTGAAGCCGTTCATACACGAATCCCAAGCTGGGTTAAATCCTCTCCAGTCTTCTCCTTTCGGTAGAAGCACCGAGCTAATTCCACCTAGCCCCCAATCCTCGTAAATCACGCCTTGGCTACCTGTCTCGTGGTTATTCACGATCAGCAGGTGGAACTTTCCATGCATCTGCCTTTTTAATGCTGCGTGTAGCTCCTGAGCTTCCTTTCTTTTACAATTGGTTCGAACAAAAAGAATGGGTTGACCTTGAATAGTTTTCAAAAACCGATCTTTGCGTCGATTGAGCTTTTGTTTAAACTCGGGATAAGCATCCCGCCAACGCTCCGCAGTGAGATAAAG
>NZ_JBFTQB010000572.1:0-4242 GCF_056398785.1 Paenibacillus sp. 01T422
GTAGTAGGTCCAGCAACTAAATAATGCTCAAGTAAACTGCGGAAAATAAATGGAAGAGGACGCTCTAGAACAAGATCTTTGGGAACCCAATGCAGCTCACCTTCAGGGGTGGTGATGCGGGGATTCACATCGGTGGAGCCGACGTAGAAAAATTGCTGCCGCACTTCTTGTCCATTTAATCGCAGTAAAATATACTGCAAACTAAGCCCTTGAATTTCATCATGTTCTATGCCAGTTTCCTCCCAGATTTCACGCAAACACGCGGCACGTGGGTTATTCAGTTCATCTGGCTCTAAATGACCCCCGATAGCAGCCCACAGTCCTGGGGACAGTGTGCGCGTTAGAGAGCGTTTCATCATTAGCAATTCATTCCGGCTGTTCCATAGGAGAGCGGTAGACATCATACGCAATGTAATCATGGTGGCGATCCCTTTCTTTTTCTAGTACACTCAGCTTAGCACAAGTAAACTAGCTCCTGCAAAGAAGGTAGTTTGAGAGTAATTTGCCTATTGCTTCAGACCTCATGATTCGATATAATGTCCTCTATAGGTAAACAATAGTCTTTCTAGAGAGGACGGTAAGGTCGTGCCGGAAAGCAAAGAGTTTTTACAAACGATCAAGCACACCGGTCCTGAGAGGTACTACTTAGTCCGGGAAGATATTTTACCAGAAGGTGTACTGAAGACGATACAGGCCAAAGAGCTGCTGGCTCGGGGCGAAGTGAAGACGATTCATGATGCCGTTGAGCAGGTTGGGCTTAGCCGAAGCGCTTTTTATAAGTACAAAGATGGCATTCATTCGCTAAGTAAGCTGGAAAGAGAGCGTATTGTAACGATTTCGATGGATTTGGAGCATCGCTCAGGGATTTTATCCCGCGTTCTGGCGCTTATCGCTAATTTGGAAGGTAATGTGCTTACGATTCACCAGACGATTCCACTGCAAGGGATGGCCAACGTCGTCATTTCTGTTGAAACCTCAACAATGGGGGAAGAGATTCGTCAAATATTGGACCGGCTTCAGTCGCAAGAAGGAGTTAAGCGTGCCATGATTATCGGTCAGGGCAGTTAAGATAGCATATTATTTAATCGGGAGGACAAACGATATGAAACCGATCAAGGTTGGATTGCTTGGACTAGGCACAGTAGGAACAGGTGTCGTACGTATTATTGAAGGTCATCAAGAGGATCTACAGCGTCAAACAGGCTCTGCGATCGAAATTTCCAAAATTTTGGTACAAGATAAATCAAAGCTCCGCAACATTTCTGTGGACGCAGACAAGCTGACAGAGAACGTATGGGATGTAATCAGCGATAGCGAAATCGATGTCGTTGTTGAAGTAATGGGCGGGGTTTCCGCTACGAAAGATCATATTCTAACGGCACTGGGCAATGGGAAGCACATTGTTACGGCGAATAAGGATCTCATGGCGATGCATGGTGCTGAAATTTTGGCGAAAGCGGCTGAGCATGGTTGTGACGTTTTCTATGAAGCAAGCGTTGCTGGAGGTATTCCGATCATTCGTGCACTCGTAGAGGGCTTCTCCTCTGACCGTATTACGAAGATCATGGGGATTGTGAACGGAACAACGAACTATATTTTGACCAAAATGAGTCAAGAAGGCGCTGCTTACGCAGACGTACTGAAAGAAGCTCAAGAACTTGGTTATGCAGAGGCTGACCCGACATCCGACGTTGAAGGTCTTGACGCTGCTCGCAAAATGACGATTCTTTCCACACTTGGCTTCCATGCCAATGTTGCCCTAAGCGATGTTGAAGCAAAAGGAATTTCTAATGTAACGAAAGAAGACATTCAATATGGGAAGAAATTAGGGTACGAAGTGAAATTGCTTGGTATCGCTGAGAATCATGACGGGCATATCTCGGTGAGCGTTCAGCCTACGATGGTGAAGAACTCCCATCCGCTTGCTTCTGTAAATGGTGTGTTCAATGCTGTATATGTGACAGGCGAAGCAGTTGGCGAGACCATGTTCTACGGTGCTGGTGCTGGCGAGCTGCCTACTGCAACATCTGTTGTAGCTGATTTGGTAGCCGTTGGGCGGAACCTGAAGCTTGGAGTGAATGGACGCAGGGTGCTTGCTCCTTACAAGGAGAAGAAACTGAAAACGGATGAGCAAATTGCTTGCAAAAATTTCATTCTTTTACACGTTGAAGATAAAGCAGGTGTGCTGGCTCAAATTACACAGATTTTTGCTGAGCATGAAGTTAGCTTGGAATCCGTGTTCCAACATCCTAATAAGCACAATCCTAAAGCTGAGATTATCATCATTACGCATGACGCTAACCAAGCCAGCATGAAAAATGTGCTGAAACAGTTTGAATCCATGGACGTTATTCACGCCATCAAAAGCGTCTACCGCGTTGAAGGCTAATCTATTGAAAAGAGGCGCAATTTCGAAATGAGTTATAAGGCAGTGCAAAAGGTAAGAGTGAAAGTGCCGGCAAGTACGGCAAACTTAGGTCCTGGCTTTGACTCACTGGGGATGGCCTTGAATTTATATGCCTGGATTGATATGGCCATCTCGGAGCAAACAACGATTGATTTGATCGGTGATCAAATGCACGGGATCCCAACGGACAAGACGAACCTCATTTACAAAGTCGCCCAAATGGTATTTCAAGAAGCAGGCGTCTCCCACCCTGAGTTGTACATCTCGATGTACAGCGATATTCCGCTAACCCGCGGACTGGGCAGCAGTGCCTCAGCAATTATTGGCGCTCTGGCTGGCGCAAATGCACTGATTGGTAATAAGCTCACAGAATATGAGCTGTTCCAAATTGCAAGCCGCTTAGAGAAGCACCCTGATAATGTAGGAGCGAGCCTTTTTGGCGGCATTGTGGTTGCGTTCTGGGACGGAGAGCAGGCAGAATCCATTCGGATCGAGCCGGACCCGAACTTGGAGGTGCTGGTGGCGATCCCAGCCTTCCAGCTTGCTACAGAGAAGGCGAGAGGCGTCATGCCGAAACAGGTACCGATGAAGGATGCGGTATTCAACCTCAGCCATTCATCTCTACTGGTTGCCGCGCTAATCACAGGCAATCTGGGGATGATCCGTCATGCCATGAAAGACGCGCTGCATCAGCCCTACCGCGCGGAGCTTATTCCTGGCATGAAGACGCTGCTCGAGCAAGCCGAGAATCACGGCGCGCTTGGGGTTGCGCTTAGCGGAGCGGGGCCAACCATGCTTGCGCTAGTGGACCAGCGAAGCGGCCGCAAGGCGGAGCTGGAAGGATTTCTGAAAGAGACGCTGGCTAAGGAAGGTATCGAGGCACAGACGTTGTGGTTAAAGCCAAGCCGTGAAGGTGTAACAACGACTTCGTTGCAGGAAAGCGACGGGGATCTTCAGTCCTTCGTAGAAAAGGAGGTTCTTGCATGAAGAGAGTTGCAATTCTTGGACCTAGTACCTTTTCTGAAGAGGCTACCCGCCATTTTTTGGGCGAAGACTTCAGTTACGTTTCTTATAAGTTAATATCCGAAGTGTTCAACGCGACATCGTCCGGTGAAACAGATCTGGGCGTTATCCCTATCGAAAATACACTGGAAGGCTCTGTCCATCTCCATGTGGACTGGCTTGTTCATGAAGTGGATCTACCGATTCGGGCGGAATGGGTATTTCCCATTGACATGAATCTCATCGGATACGCAAATCCTGAGGGCCACTCGGATGATTCCAACCCTTTTGGATATATTCGCAAGGTGTTGTCTCATCACGTCGTACCTGCACAGTGCAGCCGTTTTATGAGACAGTATTTAAGCGGGGCAGAATTTGAACAAGTTAGTTCTACGGGAGAAGCTGTTCGAATTGTTTCTTCTTTGCAGGACCCGTCTGTTGCTGCCATTGGAACGGCCATTGCTTCTACAAACTATGGCGTGCCTATGCTGCAAAAAGAAATACAAGACCACAAAGACAACGTGACGCGTTTCTTGCTGGTCGGCAAGGAAGCTTCAGAGTTGAAACCTTCGGAAGCTATGAAGACGACGATTCTGGTCACGCTGCCGGAAGATTTCCCAGGCGCTCTTCACCAGGTGCTATCGGCCTTCGCATGGCGGAGAATCAATCTTTCCAAAATTGAGTCCAAGCCAACGAAGAAGAAGTTAGGCACTTATTATTTTTATATTGATATTGCGGGCTCACTGGACTCCGTTCTGCTCCCATCGGCCATTCAAGAAATTGAAGCGATTGGGTGTCAGGTCCGCATTTTAGGTTGTTACCCTAGCTATTCG
>NZ_JBFTQB010000573.1:0-7797 GCF_056398785.1 Paenibacillus sp. 01T422
GAACTATGGTTCGCTATTCCGCTGAAAAGGCCTATTTATCGGGTGGAAGGGGAACTATGGTCCTTTATTTTAAAAAAATTACCAGAAAACAAACCATATCGGACAAATAAGATCCTGTAGTTCCGTTCAGCAGGAAAACTGCTCGTATTACTCCGAATAGCGAACTCTAGTTCCCCTTAGTGAATCCTTAGTACGAATAGGTCATGGAGATCACACGGTTCCACCGCTGCTATAAAAAAATTTAAGGGCTTGGCCAAAAAACAATCGATTGTACTTATATATTTGAAGCCGATAAAATAATATTCATTATGTTACATAATTATTCACTTATTCAGTGGTTTTATCCATGCAAATAGATTCATCATCATGAGGATTGGACAGGGGGATTACAATGACACAAGAGAATTTAGACGTAAACACGAGCAAACAACAGATTGAACAAGCTGTAGACTCGCTTGACGAGCAGTTGCGCCGCATATCTATGTTAATTCATACGAATCCGGAACTCAGCTTCCATGAGCATAAAGCGAAAATGTGGTTAGTTGAACCTTTACTTGAAGCGGGATTCGAGGTGGAGCAAGGGATAGCGGGCCTAGAAACTTCGTTTCGCGCTACTTGGGAAGGACAATCCGGTGGGCCAACGATTGCGCTGCTAGCCGAGTATGATGCGCTGCCAGCGATTGGCCATGCTTGTGGGCATAACTTGATTGGGACTGCCTCAGTTGGTGCTGCGCTGGCATTGAAGGAAGCACATCCTGATCTGCCAGGTAAAATCGTTGTATTAGGGACACCTGCGGAAGAAGAAGGCGGCGGTAAAATCATCATGTGCAACGAAGGGATCTTCGATGATATCGATGCGGTCATGATGTGCCATCCGCAGAATAAAACGATGGTTCTGCGCGGAGCGCTTGCTTGTGTGGATGCGACGTTTACCTTCCATGGCAAGCAGGCACACGCTTCTTCCTCACCAGAGAAAGGGATCAGCGCACTGGATGCATTAATTAATGCCTTCGTGGCGATCAACTCGATCCGTCAGTTTGTGAAAGAGGATGTGAGAATTCACGGAATTATCACCAAGGGCGGAGATGCTCCGAATGTCGTGCCGGAGCTGTGTGAAGCTGTATTTATTTTGCGAGCGTCGACGGTGGAAGAACTGGAAGTTGTTAGAGAAAAAGTATACCGGGCCGTTCGCAGCTCGGCAGAAGGCGTTGGAGCTACCGTTGATATTACGGAAGGGTTAATTTATGCGGAGCGGAACAACAATAAAGCTTTGGCTCAATTGTTTCAAAACAATCTGGAGCTGATGGGCATAGAGGTGTCTGAACCGCCACTAAAAGGAGGCGTCGGCTCCTCCGATATCGGGAATGTCAGCCAGATGACGGCAACGATTCACCCGTACATTCGACTTGGGGATGCAACTACGCATACGCCGGAGTTCGCTCAGTTGGCGGGCTCGGAAGAGGGCATGATTGAACTGAATCGAGCGGCCAAGGCGTTAGCCCTTACTGCATATGATTTATGTATCGACAAGACAGCGATGCAGCGCGTACGCAGCGAGTTTACGCAGTGGAAGCATCATAGAGAGGGGTCAACGGGCATTGAATAGTATAGCAAAAAGTAGTTCTCGCAAATGGTTTAAAATGCCTCATACCTTTGTCATCTTATTTATCCTTGTTTTCGTTGCAGCGGCACTAACGTATACAATTCCTTCAGGAAAATTCGAACGTGTCAAAGATCAAGCAACTGGAAAATCCTTGCTGGTAACAGGATCGTATCATCAAGTGGATTCGAGTCCAGTTAATCTAGTCGAGATTCCGAAAGCGATCGTTCATGGACTGGTTTCTTCGGCYGATGTCGTTTTCTTTATTTTCATTATTGGCGGGGCCTTCCAAATCATATCGTCGACGGGCACGATTGAGGCGGTAACCTCCAGGGTAGCCAAAACGTTTGCCAATAAAGGCAGATGGGTGATACCGATCTTCATTACCCTGTTCTCCGTTGGCGGCTTTACCATGGGAATGTCCACCGAAGTCATGGTCTTCGTACCCATTGGGATCGCGATTGCTCGTGCGCTCGGTTTCGATGCATTGACAGGCACAGCGATGATATCCTTGGGAGCATCCTGCGGCTTCACAGCAGGGATATTGAACCCGTTCAATGTTGGATTGGCTCAAGCTATCGCGCAAGTTCCAATGTTCTCAGGGGCTTGGCTGCGGGTTATTTTATTGATTTGCCTGATTACCGTGACAAGTCTTTATTTGATTCGATATGCAGGCAAAGTAAGAAAAGATCCAACCAAAGGGCTTGTTTATGATTTGGAGCAGTCCGTATCGGGCGAGAAAGTAGATTTCTCCAAGCTGCCGACTATTCAGCTTAAGCACTACCTTACCATTGCTGCGGTGATCATCGGTTTCGGTCTAGTGATTTGGGGTGTTTCGAAAAAAGGCTGGTGGATGGAGGAACTCGGTGCGTTATTCTTAACCATGGGGATTGTATCCGGCTTCTGTGCAGGTTATGGTCCAAGCCGCATCGCCAGCGAATTCGTCAAAGGCGCAAGCAGCATTACCTACGGCGCGTTCATCATTGGTATTGCAAGAGGCATCATGGTCGTGCTTGAACAAGGAAATGTCATCGACAGTATCGTGAATGGCCTATCCATTCTAGTAGGTGACTTGCCAAGTTCGATTCAAGTGCTAGGGATGTATGCTTTTCAAAATATTATGAACGTATTCATTACCTCGGGAACAGGAATGGCTGTTACAACCATGCCGATCATGACACCCTTGTCCGATTTGCTTGGCGTTACGAGACAAACATCCGTGCTGGCCTTCCAATTGGGCGACGGTATTACGAACATGATTCTTCCTACTTCCTCTGCTTTGATGGGCAGTCTGGCCGTATCGGGGATTGCTTATCAGAAATGGGTGAAATTCTTCTGGCCGCTGATGTGCATGTGGCTGATTATCGGGGCCATTTTTATCATCGTGGCGAATGTGATTAAGTATACGTAAGTGGTAAGGTCACAAAGTATGTTCTTCCTATTAAAATAGGGCAGAGCATGCTTTTTTTTATGCCAAGCTAAGTTTCAATGTCTTATTTTTCCTGTAATGGCTTGTTTCCATTCTTTCTTCTAGCTAGTATAATGAGAATTATTATCAATGAACGAGTGGGGACTATTTATGAATATTCAGGAACATATCAGATTATGGAATCACGCTGCTATTAAGATTATGGATATTCGATATACGAAGATGAAGGCAGGCGAAGAACTACGCTCCTATCAATTGCCAACAAGCGGATTTCTGCAATCTATCTGTGGCACCGCGATGATATCTCTGGATGGAACGACTTATGAATTGAAACCACTGCATTTGCTGCATGGCGGCAAAGGGATGCGCATGAAGATTGAACGGACGCAGGAAAATTTCGAGTACTATTTGATCCTCTACAAAGCAGTTATTCCATTGCCGTATAGACAAGATATTCTGCAGCTTATGGAGCGCAACAACCCTTTTCATACCCAGTACGGGCTTGAGCCTTATTCCCCTGTTTCTCTGCTGCTGAAAATCCAGAGGATGCATCAGGAATGGACGCAAACAAGCTCGATGGAACAATTTCATGTGAAAACACTCTTTTATCAATTCATCCATGATTTGTTATGGCAGCAATACACGCAGAGAGTTCCACTCAAGAAGCCCGAAATCGTATCCCAAGCGGTTTACTATATGAACGAGAATTACTCCGATACGATTACCTTAGAGTCGTTGGCAGAATTGCTAAATTGCAGTCCCCGGCATTTATCTCGGTTGTTTCAAGAACGCTTCGGGCAAAGTCCCCTCGATTATTTGATCCGAATTCGGATGGATATCGCCAAACAATTGATTTGCACGACAGATGCGACGATTGAGGAAATTGCCTTTGGTCTCGGCTACCAGGATCGATACTACTTCAGTCGATTGTTCAAAAAATATGTCGGCATGTCTCCGAATCACTTCAAGGATCAAGCCACGAACACGGAATCTCGTCCGAAACGTATATTAACCATGTCCGAATCGTCCATTGTCGCACGAAGGTCTCAGAGCTATATTAATAGTGATCATGATAATCATTATCAATATAAGCGTAGAGGAGTATTACTTATGAACAATATTTGGAAGAACCCTTCCGTGGCAGTTAGTCTTTTACTTATGTTTACGTTGCTGCTTAGTGCATGTTCCAGCATGCCTAATTCAAATGGATTGCCATCGCAGGAGATGTGAAAAGTGTAGTCGGGATCCACCCAGCATCCAAAAGTATGATCTCACAGCGCGTGCTGAATAAATATTATCCGACGATCAAAGATATTAACTCGTCTTTCACGACGGACGGCGGTTTCGTACCGAACATTGAAGAAGTGCTCAACATCAAGCCGGATGTCGTATTCCAATGGAATCTAGGAAAACCGGAATATTATGAATCCATGGTGAAAGCTGGCGTTAAAGTGATTACCATTGGCTKGGGACCATGGGATAAAGAAGTGGCGACGATGAAGATGCTAGGAGCAGCGCTCGGGAAAGAAGACCGCGTCGAGCAATTGTTAGCCAACCAGGAAGCTGCCAGAACCGATGTCCAAAACCTGGTGAAGGACATTCCAGATGATAAGAAAGCCCRTTCACTGCTCATTAGTGCAATCGACGGCAATAAAATCTCTGTATGGGGCGACAGCAACTTTTATCATGAAATTCCCGGTGTGAAGAATGTAGCCTATCAAGCAGGTGTTTCCAAGAACACGATGCAGGTCAATGTCGAGCAAATTTTGGCATGGAATCCTGATTTCATCGTCATTCACGAAACTGCAGTTGGTGTGAATCCAAGCCAAATTTATGATAATCCGCAATTGAAGGAATTGGCCGCAGTCAAGAATAAGCGGGTGTATAAGCTGCCTGAATTTGCCCTTATGTCGCACATGGCTTCCTTGACCTGGTACTGGTACGGCGCGATGGCTTATCCGGATCAATTCGCAAAAATGAACATTAGAGACATTGTCAAAGAAGGCTATAAGTTCTCTTATAACATCTCACTGACAGACGACGAAGTTAACCAAGTACTTAAGATGGACGCAAATAAAGACAGTAAAAATTATGTTGAAAAATTTTCGAAAAAGTAGCATGTAATCCAAAAAAAATCATGAGTTACGGGGGATTAGGATGCAGTATAGATCTTTAGCAGGCACAGATATTCAAATCTCAAGAATTGGTTTTGGAGCGCAGCGCTTCGAGAACCCCCAGAACAGGGATGAATGCGTTGAAACAGTTTTACATGCCTATAATAACGGAATTAATTTCTACGATACGGCGATGCAGTATTGTGCCGATCAATCCGAATTTATTCTAGGAGATGCAATTACCGAAATGAAGAAGGGACCGATCCCTTTTCATATTTCATCGAAATGCTACTTCGGAGACTCAGGAAAGTTCAGAGAAATCCTCGAGCGGAGCCTACATAGAATGAATCTGGAGCAGATTGATTTCTTCACCAATTTATGGGGAGTCAAAAGCTACGAGGATTGGCTGGAATGCGTTAGATTCGGAGCCGTTGATCAGATCGTGAAAGCCAGAGAAGAAGGCTTAATCAAACATGTTTCCATTACAACCCACATGCCCAGTGATGATTTGAGGAAGGTGCTCAGCGAATACAAGTTTGACATCAATATTGTTGGATACAATGTGCTGAACGCACCATGGCGAACCGAGGGGATGAAATCCTCCCAAGAGCTGGGAGTCGGCAATATCGCTATGAATCCACTGGGAACAGGGATCATTCCGCAGTATGAGGATGTCTTCAAAGCCATCTGCATCAAAGAGAACCAAAATATTGTGGATGGTGCGATTCACTATTTGCTCTCTAGCCCTTATGTGGATAGTGTGCTTGTTGGTTTGCGCAACAAAAGCGATGTGCAAGATGCTTTGAATTCCTTTAGTAGTTTTGAACCCTACACGGAGGAAGAATGTAAACTTGTTCACACTAGGCTAAAAGAAAGCATTGCTAAACTGGATTACGATACCCGGCATAAAATTGCTATGGATATTTGCCAGAAAATGTATATCAATAGAGAAGAGGTTGCAGCCTTGATGGATGTGTACGTGTTATCCATTTGGCGAAATTAGTATGCGACACAAGAATGCTTATTTTTTCATTGCCACATCGCTGTTGTTTCTCGTAGCAATCATTGCAGCCTTGTGCATGGGCAGATATTCAATGACACCCAGCGAGTTATTTCAATCTATCTTCTCTCCGGGTAGCTTGAATAGCAGCAGCTCGGGAGCGACAGTTGTATGGAACATTCGTTTTCCACGAGTGATTGTAGCTGCTATTATTGGCGCAGGCCTGGCAGTTTGTGGAGCCAGCCTACAGGCGATGTTCTCCAATCCTTTGGTAAGTGAACACATTTTGGGAGTTTCTTCTGGAGCAGGCTTTGGCGCGGCATTAGGTATTTTCTTATTCCATCAAACGTATCTGATTCAGGGATTAGCCGTTGTCTTCGGCTTGATCTCAATGGTTGCGGCGTATTATATCAGCAAGAAAAACGGGCAGGTCAATATATTGAAGCTGGTGCTGGCAGGGACCGTCACTAGTTCCGTCTTTGCAGCCTTGACATCCATGCTGCAATATATAGCTGATCCCGAGAAGCATCTGCCGAGTATTTTGTTCTGGCTTATGGGTAGCTTGGCCGGCGCAAGCATGAAGGATGTCGTAACAACCGTGCCTGTCATCGTAATCGGTATCTTAGTGATTTGGAAATTGCGCTGGCAGTTAAATATCATTTCACTCAAAGATGAAGAAGCAGTATCGCTTGGAATTAACTTGAAAAGAATCCGAATGATTGTGATCCTGGCGACTACCGTTATCACTGCGCTTGCTGTAGCCACAGCGGGGCTTATCAGCTTTGTTGGTCTCATTGTTCCTCACTTGGCGCGTATGATGGTGGGGCCGAACAATAAAATATTAATTCCAGCGAGCATTATATTCGGGGCTTTGTTTATGGTCGTCGTAGATACAATCGCCCGTACATTAACTTCTGCAGAAATCCCATTATCCGTGCTTACGGCACTGATCGGTGCTCCGATCTTCGGCTATTTGCTCTACAAGACGGGGGGCGCTTGGAATGATTGAGGTCGTCGATGCGTCATTTAATTACGAGCCAACGAAAGTTCTGTTCGGGAATCTAAATCTTACGGTCCAAGAAGGAAAAACATTAGCAGTACTTGGCGTGAATGGTGCTGGTAAGACTACTTTCATTAAATGTTTGATGGGCTTCGAGAAGTTTAAACGTGGACATATCTGTATTGACGGGGCTGAGGCTCATGCYTTAGCTTCTTCAGCTTTCTGGAAAAAAGTCAGCTACGTGCCTCAGGCCAAGCACACCAGCTTCGGATACAGTGTAACGGAAATGGTTGTCATGGGACTTTCTCCTTACATCGCAATGGGACATGCTCCTAAAAAGGAAGATTACGGCAAAGCTCTTGAGTTACTCCATCGTATGGGACTAGGCAGCATTGCAGATAGACCCTGCAATCAAATCAGCGGAGGGCAATTGCAGATGGTGCTCATTGCTAGAGCGCTGATCAAAAATCCCAAAGTACTGATTATGGATGAGCCTGAATCCAACTTGGATATGAAAAACCAGTTGATGGTGCTGGAGATGATACAATGGTTGAATAATCAGAAGCTGACCATTATCATCAATACGCATTTTCCGGCTCATGCGTTAAGAGTTGCTGAACAAACGTTGATTATCGGGACTGGTGAGCATATTCT
>NZ_JBFTQB010000574.1:0-4216 GCF_056398785.1 Paenibacillus sp. 01T422
CGTGTAAACTGCATAAGGTGGTCTTGTAGTTTCCCAGCCAAAGAATGTGATCTTGCCAAACTTGTTGAAATATTCCTTAGTTTCCTGCAAAGAGGCGAACTTAGGGAGGTTGGATAAGTCTACGTTACTCTTCCTCATTTTTTAACACCCATATTTCCATGACGTTAAGATCTAATTCAATAGCAACACGATAAGACTGCTCTAGCTCAGGAAATGACTTGCCTGTGCACCAAGCACTCAATGTTCCTGGGTTAACTCCGATTCTTCCTGCGAACCAACCCTTTTTAATTCCGCGCTCAGCAAAGATCACATTTAATTTGCATTCTATTTGCATTAACGATCACCTCTAGACATCAATTCGTCAATACACAAATAGTTTCCTTTTTACTCAAAATAAATTTTGGGTGGACAAGCATAATGCGAGCTTGTTCGA
Organism: Paenibacillus sp. 01T422; assembly: GCF_056398785.1. Lineage (NCBI taxonomy): Bacteria > Bacillati > Bacillota > Bacilli > Caryophanales > Paenibacillaceae > Paenibacillus > Paenibacillus sp. 01T422. The sequence goes on from NZ_JBFTQB010000574.1 coordinate 434, forward strand.
CAATACGCTTAAGTATGAACAACAGAACGTTCCGCAAGATATTCCATAATTGATTCCAGAAACATTTCCAAAATGGGGTGCCAGTTGGAGTACCACTGGGGAATTTTAAAAGGAACGTTCCGAAACGCATACTTTAGCCATTAAAAACACGTCCCGATGGTTCCGCAACGTTGGAACTATCCTATTGGATACTAAGGAAAAAGGGTGGCGCTCGATATGCTCTTGGAGATCGCATCTTCTGCAGTTATGGCTAGCATTTTCGGATGGACTTTTTTAGATAAACAAGGAGCGAATGAGGGTAGTAAAATACAACGGATCGCCAACAACTGTGGGCTCAATGTGAGGGAGGATGGCAAGCTGCTAACCATTCATCTTCTTCGAAAGAAACGTCACTCGTGGGGAGTGGAGTACGTTTATCGACTGCCGCTCGGACTTTCGTTTGAGGATGTCCAAAAAAAGCAACGGCATATTGAGGATGGCCTGAATCACAAACGCACCCTGATCGATCTATCCATAGAAGACTTCAAGAAATTAAGGCTTCGGGCAGATATTCTTGACCAGATTAAAAAGCTATTGTCAGGAGTGAAACACAAGAAAGAAATACTCCTTGAATACGATGGGACGCTACGGATCAGAGTTTACCGGGAACCGATGCCGGAGATGATTCCCTTTGATGAAAATACACTTCGCTCATGCAAAGGATGGACAGTTAGCTTGGGGGAAGCCAGAGAGGGTCCTGTGCACCACGATTTCGAGAAGATCCCACATATGGTTGCCGCCGGCACAACACGTTATGGTAAATCAGTGTTCTTAAAGAACGTTGTGACAACGCTAATTCATAATCATCCATCGCATGTCGTTTTGACTTTAATTGATTTAAAAGGTGGTCTTGCTTTTAACCGCTTTACCAGCGTCAAACAGGTTCAAACGGTAGCGAAGGACGTAGCAGAAACGCTAAATGCTCTTCGTTCCATTCACAAAGACATGGTTCAAAGGCAGGCTGAGTTCCTGAAGAAAGGATATGAGGATGTTCGAGAGGCTGGTTATAAACAACGGCAATTTATCATTATAGATGAAGCAGCTGAACTGACTAGCCAAGGCGAGCCGGATAAAGACGTAAAGAAATCGAAGGTTGAATGTGAAAAGATTATCTCTGAGATAGCTCGGATCGGAGGCGGTCTTGGGTACCGTTTGATCTTTGCAACACAATATCCAACTGCTGATACTTTGCCACGTCAGGTCAAACAGAATTGCGATGCAAGGTTGTGTTTCAGACTTCAGACTGACACTGCCAGCCAGGTAGTTCTTGATGAATCAGGGGCAGAGAAGCTCCCCCGCATTAAAGGTCGGGCCATATACCAAACTGATCGTAAATATATCGTTCAAACCCCATTTATCGAAAATGAGTTTATAGATAAGACGATAAAACCGCACATTGTAATTAAAGCGAGGAAGGAGCTGCTCACCAATGCTACAAGCTCAGGTAAAGAAAATGCTCCGGGAAGAAGCTATTCTCTTGTCATTGAAGAAACTTGATTATCTTAGTCGAAGTCAGCTGCAAAAAATGCATGATCTCTCCGGTGATCGCAATGCACGAAAGGTCTTAGATAACATGAAGCAGTTTATATCATGCTTTCGCGGAGAGAATCGTGAGAATATCTATTACCTTAATAAAACCGGACGTGAGCGAGTGGGATGCGAAGTTATACGTCAGAAAACAATTCAAGCTGGTCACTATCTAATGAGAGCTGATGCTTATTTGCACTACACCGCCAACGAAGATTGGAGAAACGAATTGAAGTTCTCCGTACCAGAAGTAGTCACCGTCATACCCGATGCGTACTTTCGTCACAATTCAAAAAGACATTTTCTCGAGATTGATCACCTGCAGCACATGAATAAGAATCGAGAAAAGGTTGATCGTTATAAAAAACTACAGACTACTGGCGTTCTGCAAAAGAAAATAGGATACTTTCCTCGCATGGTCTGGGTAACGTTGACAGTAAGCCGTAAGCAGCAACTTCTAGAATGGTGTAATGGACTCGATGTTATCATTCATCTTTGGGACGAAATAAAATAGGAGGCGATTTGTATGCAAATTACAATCGGAGCGAAATGTTGGGATGGTCAGCGGAATAAATCGTTGTCTAGAGAAGCTGTAAGAGTTGAAGGACTTCCGGTAGTTGTTGTTGAGAATGGCGTGACCTTTAAGGATAGATTCCGTGGGTTCAAAGATCCAAAGTTACTCGCTCTTCTTGGTTATGCGGTACCTGTAGCATTCTTGTTACATGGACTCCCTCCTTTCGGCCTTTCTACAGCATTAGCAGCCACAGCAGCAGTAAGTGCACCGGTGGATCCTGACGCTATTGCAGTGGTAGCTTCTGCGATTCCTGAATCAGTAAAAGGTCATGTTATGCGAGCGTTTGATCCGCTGATTCAGCTTATCGTATCACTTTCGTATCCCATTGCAGGAGTAATGATAGCTGGAGGATGCTTAATGATAATGGTCCAGCAACGTGAAAAGGGAATGTCGATGCTACAGAACGCAGCTATAGGATATATTCTTGTTCAGCTCTCTCCAATGATATTACAATTGCTCGTGGGTATCGGAGGCGGAGTTTAATAAAAAATAACCGAGCCTGTTTCGGTCTCGGTTATTTTTATATGCACTTTATAGTAAATACTAGTCTAAGTACGGGGCATGGCAACACTTCAGTTGATATGCTGAGCAGGCTTGAAACGATGGTGCTGAGTGGTGCATCACTACCGATTGAAGTTATTCGCAAGCAAATCGCTTCGGCGCTCGATGTGATGGTTCATATCAGCCGCATTCGCGATCGAACCCGGAAGGTGACTGAAATCCATGAAGTCATTGGAATTAAGGATGGCGAAGTTCAGCTGCATCCGCTGTTTCTATTCGAGGAAAGAGGGGACGCGACAGACGCTAAGGTAATCGGCGAGCTCACGTATACAGGCAATCCACTGCACAGCATGCACAAAATACGTATGGCAGGCAAAAGACTGCCAACTTGGTTTTCACACGGAAAGGATGAGTGTGAAGCTAAATGAAAATTATATTTCTTATTCTCCTAGTGGGGATATTTAGTTGGATGACTCTGTTATACCTGGAGCGACGCCGACTAAGCAGCAGTACCGCTGAGAAGAAAGCTAAAATTCCGGATACGCAACCCCCCAGTTCCATCCTCACATTAATTGATTATAATTTCTATCAGTTGACTCCTCGTGAAAAAATAAGCGCGATACTTATGCTCGCTTTACCCGCTTTTGTTGTAGGTTACATTTTCTACAAAAGTTTCGTTCTTGCTGCTGCTTTTTCAGCAGTAGGACTGATGTTTCCTCGCATTCGCAAACAGCAATTAATTCATTTACGTAAAAATAAACTGTTTGTTCAATTCAAACAAGCGCTAAGTTGCTTATCTTCCTCCATGGCGGTCGGCAAGTCCATTGAAAGTGCTTTTCAGGAGGCTTTAGAAGATCTAAAGCTGTTGTACCCTGATCCGGCCTGCTTAATTGTCGTTGAATTCAGCGTTATTTGCCGAAAGGTTGAGAACGGTGAGCCCATTGAAGCAGCGCTGAAGAATTTGGCGGATCGCAGTCATTTAGAGGATGTAATCAGTTTCACGGACGTATTTCTTACCTGTAAACGGACAGGCGGCAATTTGGTGGAGGTGATGAGGCGTACAGCAACTGTCATCGGAGAAAAACTTGAAATCACACAGGATATAAGTGTCATGATTGCGCAGAAACGATTTGAGTCAAGAG
>NZ_JBFTQB010000575.1:0-4216 GCF_056398785.1 Paenibacillus sp. 01T422
CGGTAACGCTCTTCGTTTCTTTCGAATTCTAAGTTAATGTTCATGTCAAGCGCATCCGGGGAACCGAAAGCGTCAACCATGACAGAGTGGTCGATTACAAGGTCTACAGGAACAAGCGGGTTGATCCGTTTTGGATCTCCACCTTCACGTGCCATTGTCGCACGCATTGCCGCAAGGTCAACGACGACAGGTACACCTGTGAAGTCCTGAAGAACGATACGAGCAGGAATGAAAGGAATTTCTTTGTTGTTGTCACGGCCTTCAGCCCAGCCTGCGATTTGTTTAACGTGTTCGCTTGTAATTGCACGGCCGTCGAATTGACGGATAGCTGCTTCAAGCAAAACGCGAATGGAAACTGGAAGGTTGCTTACAGTACCGTGACCTTGGTTCTCAAAGTCAGGAAGGCTGTAGTATTGGAACGAGTTTGTTCCGACAGTTAACTGCTTACGCACAGAAAAAGTGTCCTTGTTGGACATAGGTTATTCCTCCTTTAATATCTTCATCCATTGGTTTCATCTAGTGAAACTCAATTTCATTAATCCCCTAACTTAAGTATAGCGTTTCGATGTGTATGAGTAAAGATTTATTTCAATCATTTTTACCATGCAAATGTCATATATTGAATCAATTCAAAGCAAATCGGGCTCGTCCTATGATGACTGTTATTTTGCCGCAAACATGTAATTTCCATAAATAAAAGTTTCAAACCCAGCAAGGACTACGCACGTCATATTCCTAGCAAAAACTTTTTAGGAGGGTAACCCCGATGTTCTGGAAAACAGCGCTCTACAATTACGTCCATGCTAAAAATCAGTCAGAGCTCGAAGGCTCTGCAGCACCGCTCCAAGCTTATTTGTCAGACAGCGCTTATGTACGTAAGCAGGAGGTCAGGGTTCGCAGGCTTCTAGAAAGTTTTCGCGATCGCGATGCCAAGCTGCTGCGAGGGGAAACGAAGCTGCGCCTTACTGGTGTTAGAGAATCCGCGCATGGCGTGATTGCGGATATCGTGTTGCACCGGTTTATCCACTACCGAATCGGTTCAATCGACCACTTGGAGGAGCGTATTGAGCCGGAGCGAGTCGTCATTKACAGTGCAGCGAATCGTTGGCAGGTCAGAAGTACAGAGTCCCTGCAGGGAGAACAATCGCTTCCGAACAATCCGCGGAGCGTCTTTTTCTCTGAGCAGGCGGAATTTGTGGAAGGCCTTCGCAGAGCACCATCACTCCCATATATCAACCATAGTATACTCAACAGCGGAGCCCAGGAATTCGTTCCGCGCAAAATCATTTATAATCGTGACAAAGTCGTCCAATATGCGGAAACGTGGTGGCAGACTCATAACCCGAAATACGAGGAATTCGAAGTGGATTGCACCAACTTTGTATCGCAATGCCTCTTTGCAGGCGGGGCTCCAATGGACTATACTGGGAAAAGGGATTTGGGCTGGTGGTACGCTGGCAAAAGAGGCAACCAAGAGTTGTGGAGCTTCAGTTGGGCGGTTGCCAATAGCTTGAAATCTTTTTTGGCGCATAGCCGCAAAGGACTGCACGGTCATGAGGTCCATGACCCGCGCGAACTTCAGCCTGGCGACACGATTTGCTATGACTGGGACGGCGATGGCCGTTATCAGCATAATGTTGTTGTGACGGGCAAAGATGCTAATGGTATGCCACTGGTCAATGCACACACGTATAATAGCCGCAATCGTTATTGGGCTTATAAAGATTCACCAGCATGGACGGAGCGGACCCAATACTTCTTCGTTCGGGTTGCAGATGAAATGTGATCGTAATATTTTGAAGGAATAGAACGACTAGACGGAGGTACGCAATGAGCGGCAAAATAAGAGTTGGACTAATTTATGGGGGGAAATCAGGAGAGCATGACGTATCTTTGCAAACCGCAATGGCCGTTATGAAAGCCGTAGACTTCACCAAATATGAAGTGATACCGTTTTACATCTCCAAAAAAGGGGAGTGGAAAAGCGGCGCGCCGCTCTTGGCACCCGTTACATCGAAAGAGGTATTGACCTTCAGCAGTGGAGATTCTGCGAATGCACCTGTTTCTAATGCCTTAGCACCAATTTTCGGAGCTGTTCATGCGAAAGGCGATGTCGCTATCGCTTCTGCCGCGGCTGGAACGAAAGAAACAAGTATAGATGTTATATTCCCGCTTTTGCACGGTACGTTTGGTGAGGACGGGACGATTCAAGGCTTATTGGAAATGGCAAATATCCCTTACGTAGGAGCAGGCGTGCTTGCCTCCGCAGTTGGCATGGATAAAGTCATGATGAAGAAAATTTTTGCGCAAGAGGGACTTCCGCAATGTATTTTCCGTCACTTCACACGAACGGAGTGGGAGAAGAATCGCGCGTACCATCTCATTGAACTCGAAACTGCAATTGGTTATCCATGCTTCGTGAAACCGGCTAATTTGGGCTCCAGCGTTGGTATTTCCAAAGCAAGAAATCAAGATGAACTTATAAAAGCGGTTAATTTCGCTTTCCAATATGACCGTAAAGTCATTATTGAAGAAAATATCGATGCTCGCGAGATTGAAGTAGCTGTTCTTGGGAATGATGAACCACAAGCATCTGTTGTAGGTGAAGTTGTTTCTTCGAATGATTTTTACGACTATAAAGCCAAGTATGTTGATGGTAAATCCGCTATGGTCATACCCGCAGATATTCCGGCTGAAACAGCTGAGCAAGTTAGACAACTTGCGGTTCAAGCCTTCATGGCTGTTGATGGCAGCGGCTTGTCCCGCGTTGACTTCTTCCTAGGCAAAGCTGATCAAAAGATCTATATCAACGAAATCAATACGATGCCAGGCTTCACGCCTTACAGCATGTATCCGCTGCTGTGGCAGGAATCCGGCAAACCTTATACAGAATTGCTGGATGATCTCATTCATCTGGCAGTTGAGCGGCATACAGCGAAGCAAAGTATCCAATATTCTTTTGATGTGGAGTAGATGCTAATGGGATTCCAATCGGAGTTTAACTCGGTTTGTAAGTTCAAATCATCGCAGGAGCTCTTCGAGCTTCTAGAGTATGGTCGCGGTAAAATGGTGAAAAGCGGCTTCCGCGTATTCCCGACAGGGCAGAAGGTCATTGCCTACACGCCGGAGAATCAAGCGATCGCGATCGTCAAAATCCTTGCTTCCATCGCGGAAATTAATTTCCAGGGCGAGGAAGTGACGCAAGTGGAGATGGAGCTCGTTCGCCGTTTGACGGAGGAAGAGGCGCAGATACAGACGAAACTTGCTTATGAGATGTTTTTTGGTGAGCAAGCTTAGTAGGCGGTAGAGGAAGAGATAGAGGAAGAAGAGAGAGGGAGACATCGTCCGTGAGGATGGTGTCTTTTTTTGGTTTTGGGGATCCTCGGTGATTCCGTGGAGCCGTGGTGTGCTATGTTGTACTTTGTGCAACGTGGAAGTGGTTTATTGCTTGCGATCGTGTTCTTCGTTGCACAAAGTACAATCATTTTGACGCTGTTGACCGAAAACAACAGTTTGCAGAGCAGAATGTTGTACATAGTGCAGCATAGGGGAGAACGGAGGGCTGACTGCGGTCATCACGTTGTACAAAGTACAACGTACGTGATGGGTGCGGGGATTTCACCAAAGTTAAGCGTGTTTTACAACGTTACAGCGGGCAGTCGGTGCGTTAAGCATGCGTTAGCGATGAAAAACATCACTACAGATGCGGGAGCGGCGGTCTTGGGGCGATTCCGCGATAGCTAAGCGCGTTTTACAACGTTACAGCGGGCAGTAGGTGCGTTAAGCATACGTTAGCGATGAAAAACATCATTACAGCGGCACGATCGGTGGTTTCAAGCGATTCCGCGATAGCTAAGCGTGTTTTACAACGTTACAGCGGGCAGTAGGTGCGTAAAGCATGCGTTAGCGATGAAAAAAATCACTACGGAGGCGGGAGCGGCGGTCTTGGGGCGATTCCSCRAWWGCTAAGCGTGTTTTACAACGTTACAGCGGGCAGTTGGCGCGTWAAGCATGCGTTAGCGATGAAAAACATCGCTACGGAGGAGGGAGCGGCGGTCTTGGGGCGATTCCGCGATAGCTAAGCGTGTTTTACAACGTTACAGCGGGCAGTWGGYGCGTWAAGCATGCGTTAGCGATGAAAAACAACACTACGGAGGCGGGAGCGGTGGTCTTGGGGCGATTCCCCAAWTGCTAAGCGTGTTTTACAACGTTACAG
>NZ_JBFTQB010000576.1:0-5260 GCF_056398785.1 Paenibacillus sp. 01T422
GCACGAACACCCGCGTAGTAAAGCTGAAGAACTTTGTAGAGGATAAAGGTGAAAACACCTGACAGAAGCATGCTCAATCCTAATAAAACGATCATTTGGAAACGGAAACTTCGTATCATTTTAGCCATTGAATGTATATCCCACACCCCAAACGGTTTTGATCCATTTGTTTTTATTGTTCTCATCTTCACCTAGTTTTTTGCGCAGCGTGCGGATATGCACCATGACGGTGTTGCCACTTTCATAGAAGGCTTCTCCCCATACGTGTTGGAAAATATTTTCCACGCTGAAAACTTTCTTGGAATGGCCTGCTAAGAGATATAAAATATCAAATTCTTTGGGCGTTAATTCAATATTATCACCATACAAATTCACTGTCCGCTTGTCAGGATCAATCGACATTCCGCCTGCTTCAAGCAGATTCTGTTCAGCTTTGGGTTGGCTTAACTGCATGGACCGACGCAGATGGGCGTTCACTCGAGCGACTAATTCCATAGGATTGAAGGGCTTGGTCATGTAATCATCGGCCCCAATAACCAATCCCGTTATCTTATCTAAGTCAGATGATTTGGCGCTGAGAAAAATGATTGGCATCTGATACTTTTCTCGAATTTGCCGCGTCACCTCATGTCCATCGAGCTTAGGCATCATGATATCTAGAATAGCCAAATCAATCGTATGCGATTGGATCGCATGGACAGCCTCTTTTCCATCTGCTGCTTTGATAATTTGGTAACCTTCTCTTTCTAAATGCAGCGCAATCAGATCGGCAATCTCCGCCTCGTCATCCGCGACTAATATCGTAATTCGTTTCATCCGTATCCCTCTTCTATGTAAAATGTGTCAATTCTTATTCTATCCGAATTTAGCGATTTTGCCCATTTTCTGCGTTAAAAGCAAAAGGGTGTCCTACAGCCATGGAAATGGCAGTTGGACACCCTCTGCTAACGGACACTGTCTGTTAGCGAATAATTTCAAAGGATGAGACAGGCAAGTCACGAACTTCTACTCATGCACAGCCTCATGGTACTGGTTCATCAGATCCGCCAATTTGCGTGCGGCATCGTCCGAAAAGCAAAGCTTCAGATTCTCATCAGACACCTCAGCTGAAATGGACGAGTAGGCATACATCTTCTCCTCATAAGCTTGAACTGCCATGTTCAAGTCACCGTGTTGAACGATGGACAACGCCAGCTCTGTGGCATCTAACATCGCTAGATTCACACCTTCACCAGCAAAAGGCGACATCAGATGCGCAGCATCTCCAATTAGTGTGATGCCTGGTTTATGCGTCCATTTGAGTCCAACCGGCAGACTATAGATACGTCTTGGCACGATATCCCCATCTGCGGAACGGATATAATTGGTCAGCGACTCATCCCAATCACTGAAATGCTCCAGCAGCTGCCGTTTCGCCTCTTCTGGCTGATCAAACGGGATCCCGCACGTATCGAGCCACTCACGCTCAACTTCGAATGCCGCATAGACGCAGATTCGCCCGTCACCATTTAATTGACCCAATATGCCTTTATGATCCGCAAAGGCAAACATTTTGCCGCGTCTATTAAAAGCAGCCAATTCCGGATGAGCGATCGCGGCATTTTCAACATTAAGCTCAACCATGCTTAGTCCGCTGTAGGCGGGAACAGATTCTGTAAGCAGCGGGCGTAAACGGGAAAATGCGCCGTCTGCCGCTACGACAAGGTGAACGGTATCCACTTGTCCGTTCTCGAAATGCAGTTCGTGCATCCCATTTGCCAATGGAATCGCCTGAATTAATTCGTGTCCCCAATGAATCGTTCCAGGGTCGATCGAGTCTAACAACAGTTCCCGCAGCGTACCGCGATCGATTTCTGGCCTGTCTCCTTCATGGGGCTCTGCCACCTCATCCATATACAGGTTGCCTAATTTATCTAGAAGCCGGAAATCTTGTCCCTCATATCGCGCGAGCGCCTCAAATTGTTCGATTAAACCCGCTTCTCTGAGCGCTATCTGTCCAGAATCGGAATGAATATCTAACGAGCCGCCTTGTCTGCGGTTAGATGGGGATGCTTCACGTTCATAAACGATAGTATCTATGCCATGCTGTTTTAAAATCCTTGCTAATGTCAGCCCTCCAGGACCTGCTCCTATAATAGCAATGCGTTGCTGTTCTTTTGTTGTATTCATACGTATCAACACCTCGGCGTTAGATTTTGTTTATCAATTGACCCAAGTATATGACGGCTTTTTAAACTGAAAATAAACAGGTAGTTTCTTAAAAAAGAATTTAGGAGGAAAGTTATGAGTAGTGTCACGTTTCTACAACTTTCACATGGTTATTGGCTTACAATATAACAACCACCATCAAGCAAATCCTGCAGCCGATGTAGAATGTACCTGGGAGAGATCTCATGAAAAAGAATCATGTTGGCATAGCACTCACATTTCTTTTCTTTGCAGGAGCTGTTGTTGGATTGGGTTTAGTTGAATATACGAACGAGACACGTCCGATCGTCAAGACGAATACAAATGATTTGCCGAATAATAAATTTTATGGATTTACATTTTATGAGGAGCCTGATTCTTTCGCTTCCTATCAAAAATAACCTAGAGCGCCTGACACTTTCAGGAACGCAGATAAGCTTGTTTTTCAGCGCTAACGCAAACTTTTGGCGCGTTGAGCACACGTTAGCGTTGTTTTTCAACGTTACGGACGGCGGTGAGCACCGGTTGGGTGGCTTCCGCAGCAGATAAGCTTGTTTTTCAGCGTTACGCAGACTCTCGCCGCGGTGAGCAAGCGTTAGCGTTGTTTTTCAACGTTACGCAGGTGCGGACTTCTCGTTTTACACGCGAGACAGCCTTTTTAGCCGCCTCACAAGTTGTGCTGATCGTCCAAAGTCCGGAGACAGCCTTTTTCATCCTCTCACGCAGGCCATCTACGTTTTTTGGTTGCCCGTTCAACTTGACAAGGCCTTTACGGCACGCTCACACTGACATTCTCTTCTTTCGCTCTCTCGAAACAGCCTTTCAGGACCTCTCACACAGGCAGGACCACAAATCCATGCACACCGGAATCCTTCGTCCTCACAGGCAGCTGCGACGAGCACCATAAGAATACGTGGCGATCAAATACGATTCTTCACAGTAAAGAGCCCAAAGATGAAAGTCCATCTTGGGCTCTTCTCCATATGATTAATCATTCATTCTCAAACTGTGCAGGATAGCTTGCGCCAAAAGGGGCATCTGGTCTTTCGAATTCTCCCATCAGATAACGGCGCGTTGGTGTGGTTCGTTGCAGGAACTCTGGATTGTTCTCGAATCGATCGGAGCATCGCACCCACGGTGGACTGTAAATATAGTGCATCGTGTAACGGTCATAATCACCATCATGCGCATACGTACGGTGCCAAACCGCATTATGGAAAAATAAGACTGACCCTGCCGGAGCACAGATGACATGACTGACTGGCACGCTTTCCCTGCTCGATCTAATCGAGTCTGGCAGCTGAACTTGGCTTCGATGGCTTCCTGGGATGAGCTCCATATTGCCTGTTCGCGGAACCGTCTGATCGGTCAGTAAAAAGGAAGCCCGCAATTGAAGCAATGGAATCGGATAGCCAAGTTTACGAAAGTCGTAAGCGCCTGATCCGTCTTGATGCCAACCGCMTACCCCACCGAAAGCTGGCTGTTTCGTGCACCAGCCGGACTGCATAATAAATCGATCGCCATAAAGCGCCCTGACTTTGGGCAATATTGCCGGATGATCGATCAATCGCTCCAGAGATATTTCCGTTTCATATCCTCTTCCTACTTGTGCCCAGCCTGTCGTGCCTGCTGCTTGATGTAAGCGCATGGAAGCCTCCAGACATTCGTTTACTTCCTCTTCTGAGAGGACATTTGGAATCAGCAGATAGCCCCAAGATTCAAATGTGAATCGATCTAACTCCGTGAATGCTCCTGGACTAGAAATGGGATTCATTCGATAACTCCTCCTTGTCATTATCAGCACTTAGACCTTTGCCGCTAACCTGCCCGTGGATTCCCCTGCAACTAAAGCCGACTTCACAATCCACTTCATTGGCTCGCTCATTTTCTCCTTGTTAGTGAGCTGTTGAAGCAGCAGTTCAACCGATTTCGAGCCTATTTCTTGCTCATGCTGATCAATGTGACTGAATGCACGGTTGTCAGTTAGCTCTGAGTATGGATTGTCGTAAGTAATAATAGATCGAACTCGTATCACTCACCTGAAAATCAGTCACAATTAACGCTGGATTAATCATCGAGCCTTTTTGTTTCAGCGCTTCCATGTAGCCGCGAATCCGCTCGTCAACAGTCATTGTGCCTATGGAAATATCCGAACATATCGCAATATCTCTATGCCCTAGCTCCCACAAATGGTTAACAGCCAACTGTGCGCTAACCATATTATCTGAACAGACACAATGTGTTTCAAATCCTGGCAGGAATCGGTCGACCAGCACGAACGGGAATTTGTTCATTTTCAGAACCAAAATTTCCTCGTTGTACGTCTCGGCATCAATTGGAAAAATGATAAGCCCAGCCGCTCCGTTTTGAATCAACTCCTGAATCGCTTCTTTTTCCCGCTCCTGCCGATTGTGAGAAAGAACGATGGATAGATAATAACCGGTATCTTCTAGAGAGATCTGGATTCCCCTTATAAGTCGAATGGCAAAGAAATCTTCCAAAAAGGGAAGGACTAAACCAATCATTTTGCGCGTGCCCGTATGTCTGCCTGACTCCTTTATTTGCTTAGCAGCGGCTGATTGATTGCTCTCCGAAAAGTCATCCAAATACTTATCCGAGTTCACCTCATACTCTGAGCTGACAAAGCTGCCTCTCCCTGGAATTCGGTAAATCCATCCATCTTTCGCGAGCTGCGTAAGGGCATTAGATACCGTCATTCGGCTAACCTGGAATACCGATTCACGGGATTCAAAGGAAAATAAACCGCCAGTGCCAGACATCTGTAAGCTTGCCAGTTCATACTGAGGGTGATTCGGCAGTCCAGGGTGGTTCATTTTCACCACATAACTCTGTTTACTAACGTATTCAGCAACTTTAAGACCACTTGATTCATGGCGCTGCATCCGTAATGGCAGTGTTCGGAGACCACGCGTTACCAACCCGGCTGTTTGTGGGCTCATGATACCGCCGAATAACATATATTCTGTTGACATTAGCGGGTCCATCAATCGCTTCGAGCCGACTACTACGCCTCCTAAGCAATCGCTATGACCGGAAATATATTTCGTTATCG
>NZ_JBFTQB010000577.1:0-4773 GCF_056398785.1 Paenibacillus sp. 01T422
GCCTTGTACTACAAACAAGTACGATTAATTATCATCCAGAATAATTTGACCAATGACAAAAAAGATTTAAGTGAAGTGATAAAGTTTTTAATGAAATCCAAGGAATTACCTTCAATCGCTTTGTTAGCCCTAACTGATGAAAATATCGAGAAAATGTTTGCCAATATTAACGAAAAACTTGATGCCCATGCAACCTCTATCATTGACTATTTCTATAAAGGGACCGATTGGGCACCGGAAATCTCGACCACTCGCATTTGGGAAATTTATCGAAGTTTATTTTCATATACAAATGATATAGCTGTTCCGATTATTAATTCCGGAAAAGATACTTTATTAAGCTTTGAGGGAGCCGCTGTATTGAAAAATGGAAAAATAATGGAGAAAATTAGTCCGAGTGAAAATCAATTCGTTAATTTGTTTCATAACCATCATGCAAAAGGAGTTGTAGAGAACCTGGGATACGCCAGCATCATGGTGAAAAATAGCTCATTACAAATAAAACCATCAAGGAAAATGGATGAGCTGATGGTGTCAAGCGATTTATCTTTAAAAATAGAGATTTTAGAAAAAAGAGAAGGCGTCACAAATGATCAAATACAAAGCGAACTTGAGCAGCTGATCGAAAAGCGATTTTACGAGTTGTTCGACCAAGCCCAAAGAAACAAAACAGATATTTTCGGGCTTGGCCAGCATTACCGTAATCGAATTCCTTATCATGAATTGAAAAACTGGAGAGAAGATTATTATCCTAATTTAAAAGTGAGTTTTCAGGTCCATGTAAAAATGGAATAAATTTAAAAACATATTATTTTTGCAACAAAAATCATCCTGTATTCGTTTGTATAATGTAGCAAGCAAACATTCAGGAGAGAAGGCAATTTATGAAAAAGTATAATAAAAAAGCAGCGGTATATCCTATGTTAATAGCAAGTATGCTTGTGTTCACAGCATGCACATCAAATGAAAAACCAGCAGCTAGTCCAGCTGATTCAATAGCTAGCCCTACACCTATAAAGCAACCGATGAGTTTCAACTTAAATTTATTATTCCCAAATCAAGTGGGAAAGTAGACCACATTTCTGTTTTCGATACCAAGCATTCTGTCAATCATATGGCTGGCTAAATAAAAAAACAAAGGGGTAAGCCCCTTTGTTTTTTTGTTCTTACTGAGACTCAATGCTCGAATTGAATGTGGATGATCCTAATCTAAGAATTTGGAACCTTCCGGTAAAACAGCATCCTTATCGACCGCAATTAGTCCTACGCCCCCGGGGACATATGCTGCTACTGTATCTTCATCAACATTTAAATAAAAACCAGGTACATAGGTACCATGAACATAAGTTTGAATAAAGCCGTTATTGTACATAAAGGGTGGCGTATCTACGGTCTCAGCAGTTGCAGCGCTAATCACACTTGGAACCATTAAACTCGAACTTGCAATAAGCATAAACAATTTTGTTTTGAAGGAACTCATCATGTAACACTCTCCCAACGGTATGATTTATTTTAGTGCTATAGATCATATGTAAACCAGTTGGGATATATTTGAAACACGTAACAAAGAAAATTTTGGGAAATGTTTAAACGTAATAGCATGATTATTGTTTTTACCTATAAAGTTAATTCCGATTATATATTAGACCAATAAATAATTTGAATATATGATATATGAATAATTAAAACTGGCTCGATTGAAGGAGGTTAATGTCATTAGCAGCTACGTATCTTTGTTTGGGACGGTAAGTGTACCGATCCTGCTGGCTTGCTTTCTCGGTTATCTGTATCAGAAGTACAAATCGCCCGATTCGAAGGTGTTGGCGGATTTGAGCTTGTTTGTACTTTCGCCATGCCTTATTGTAAGTGCTGTTTCAGGCAGCGAATTAAATAGCTCCTCTTTTGCCCATATTGCCTTATTTACGGTTATTCAGACTATTCTTTGCTGGCTGGCTTCCCTTCTTGTTGGGAAATTATTGCGATTTAATACGCCTTCTTTACGGGCCATGGAACTGACGACTATCTTTGCCAACTCGAATAATTACGGGTTACCTTTACTGCTTCTTGCATTTGGAAATGCTGGCTTTGCCATTGGAGTCACGAATGTAGTCTTACATATTGTACTTGTGAATACACTCGGTATGTACATTGCCTCGCGCAGTTCCTTTAGCCCAAAGCAAGCTGCTGCCAAAATGGTACGAAACCCTCTGATTTATGCGGCTGCGGCAGGTCTAGTACTGTATTTGTTCCAAATTCCATTACCGAAGAGCTTACATGCTGGCTTGGAGCTTATTGGCGGAGCTTACGCTGCTATCGTTTTGCTTATGCTAGGTATGCAACTCAAAAAAACAAACTGGCGTGCGAGCATGAGACGCGAACTGTGGATTTCTATCATAATGCGAATTGTAGGAGTGCCTCTTCTGTCTTTGCTGACCATTAAGTTGCTTGGTCTTCATGGTCTTGAAGCTTCGGTTTTATTCGTTCAGTCTTCTATGCCTGCCGCTATTAATTCTCTGGTGCTTATGGAAAAGTACGGAGGTGATAAAGAGCTCGTTTCAGTCAACGTAGCGATAACGACGGCTGCTAGCTTTCTTTATTTACCTGTTCTTATTTATTGGTCTGGAGGGTTTTGATTAAAAGCATGAGAAAGGAATGCTTAATAAAGAACAACTGGGGGCTGCCGCTAAGGGGTAGCCTCTTTTCGTGTGTCGCAGAACGGTGCATGAATATAATTTCCGTATTTTGGATAAAAAGGTGAAACTTTCTTGGAGAATGAGCGTCAGATAAATATGACCGATTGTAGATTGGTATAAACGAAACGTGGAGGATTGGTGCAATGAAATTAGGTTTGATGACAAGTAAGATGGCAATGTTTATTTTATTCTCGAGTATGGCTTTATCATTATTCCTCGGTGCATCGCCATCGGTACAAGCTGAAGTCGCAACGCCTGTGTCAGAAGATGCGAAAGCAGTCCATATCACTGATGTAGGAGGTCTTCCTTATGTGTTGGACGATAAAGGTGATGTTTGGGGCACATCTATTTCATCACGCGCGTATAGGATGGATCTGATTCGCTACCCGGGGCATCTGGAAAAGGTAGATGGCTTGAACAAGATTACAAGCATTGTTGCCAGTTCGCGCTCTGCATTTGCTTTAAAAGATGACGGTACTGTGTGGAATGTTGAGTATGTAGAGTCATCTACGAGCGCGGAAAAAGACAAATGGGGGCTGTTTACTCCAAAATTGTTGACACAAGTTCCAAATCTTCAAAACATAGTGATAATTGAACATTACAAGGCCGTCGATAGGGACGGAAAGCTCTGGATATGGAATGATATCCCTAGTTTTAGCAAAACAGGCGACTGGGAAGCGTATTTTCCTTCTTTGCAGAAGGAGCCAGTACTTGTCAACGGAATTGATCATATCAAAGATTTATCAGGTACAACGATTCTCAAGGACGATGGAACGGTTTGGACATGGGAATGTGGCCTCAGGGATTGTGATATATTCAATGTGATGCGCTCCAATAATCCTATTCAGATTCAAGGACTCACAGACATTGTAAAACTCGGTCACGGTTCTTCCGCTGATCAGCTTGCTCTGAAAAAGGACGGTACCGTGTGGATATGGGGAGGTGGTTCTCTGTCTAATCCACAATATGATGGCTCCGGTATAGATGAGCCGCCAGCACCGATAGATGGTTTGACCGACATTGTTGATGTTTCTATTACTAATGAACACTTTTTAGCGCTGAAGAAAGACGGAACTGTCTGGTCTATGGGTTATTTCCCGCGAGATTTTGCACACATATCTAACTCGATGGCTGAAGAAAATTATCGCTCTCTTTATCAAGTGGAGGGTTTAGCGGACGTTACTGCTGTATTTGCGGGTTATAATACGGACGCAGTCATCAAGCAAGATGGTTCCTTATGGATGTGGGGCTATGATTTGAAAGGACTATTTGGAGATGAATGGTCTCTCCAATTATCACCTGTACAAGTTAAAGTGAAGCCTATCCCGAGTACATCCCGACGTTGAAGGTGGAATTTTCAGCGAAGTTCCGAGAGTTCCGGAGTTACCTAATTACAGATTAGTACATGATAGAAGGCTGCCGACATCAAATGATCGGCAGCCTTCTCAGCTATATAAGCGTTATAATGATTATCCGAGGTTATATGATGATTATTGATTACCTAAAACGCCAATGTTGTAAGCGTATACAACTGGCTTTCTGATGATTGTATCCGGTTACTCAATACGATGCTATGATCATTTTATTCAAACGCACCATGCAGAAAGGAAGGTCATTCTCATGAAGGCAACGACGGTGGACGCCGGCGTCAAACGTGCCTCTCTTTTATCCACAAACGTGTTGAAAAAAAGACTGCTCAAAAATCGCTGGCTCTATTACATGCTTACCCCTGGTGTCTTGTATTTTCTTATTTTTAAATATGCACCGATGTGGGGGGTACTAATCGCATTTCAGGATTACTCGCCTTTCACTGGATTTTGGGGGAGTGATTGGGTCGGCCTCGAGCACTTCCGAACCTTCTTCAGCGAGCCAGAGTTTACATTACTATTCAAAAATACGTTTATATTAGCAATCTACAACATCTTTTTCTTCTTCCCGCTACCGATCTTCGTTGCACTTATGCTCAATGAGATTCGTAAGGAAGTGTTCAAGCGAACCGTACAAAGTCTCATTTATATACCACATTTCATATCTTGGGTTGTTGTGGTCGGATTGGTCCATATTCTGTTTACAACAGAGG
>NZ_JBFTQB010000578.1:0-4202 GCF_056398785.1 Paenibacillus sp. 01T422
GTTGTGGTCCAAGTAAAGGGTTGCACTCAACGATAAAGTTGATTTTCCCTTCGCTCGCTGCTGTCATGCCGTCTTTTACCGCATCTACGGAAATAATAGTAATGTCTTGACCTGGCTTGAGGCCAGCAGCTTCAATCGCTTGAATAGCTCCAAGTGCCATATCGTCATTGTGTGCATAAAGCACGTCGATATCTTTATGAGCTTTCAGGAACGCTTGCATAACTTCTTTCCCTTTCGCCCGTGTGAAGTCACCTGTTTGTGAAGCAATCACTTTCAAGTGAGTGTTGCCTTTGATCTCTTCAGCAAAACCTGCTTTGCGGTCGTTAGCTGGGGCGGAACCAGTTGTTCCTTGAAGCTCAACAATGTTCACATCTTCCTTCGAATCTTTGTACTTATCAGCAACCCACTTGCCAGCTTTCTTGCCCTCTTCTACGRAATCAGAACCAATGAACGTTACGTACAACGATGTATCTTTGGAATCAACGGCACGGTCTGTCAGAATGACCGGGATTTTCGCATCTTTCGCTTCTTTCAATACCGTATCCCAACCCGATTCAACGACTGGAGAGAACGCAATAACGTCCACTTTTTGCTGAATGTAGGTACGAATGGCTTTGATTTGATTCTCTTGCTTCTGCTGTGCATCGGAGAATTTCAAGTCAAAGCCGGCGTCTTTGGCTGAGTCTTGAACTGATTTCGTGTTCGCCGTTCTCCATCCGCTTTCCGCTCCAACCTGAGCAAAACCAAGCGAGATTTTCTTCCCTGCTGCAGGTGCTGCAGTAGCTCCTGCGTTAGCTGTTGGAGCCGTTGTGCTCGACCCTGTGGTAGTGCTGCTCCCGCAGGCTGCAGTGAGTAGCATTAGACAGGAAGCCACAACGAGAACCCCCATTTTTTTCGTAATAATCATGTTTTTTCCTCCCCATCGTTCACCTCTTGTTCGGTGTGACCTCATTATAAAACGCTTTCACATGCATTATATACGGAGTTTCACGCTCATTTCTTGTAAATTTTTTAGTGATTTGGCAGCACTTTTTCGAGAAAAGTTTGTTTTTATAAGAGAAAATTGTTATTTATGGTTTCATGTATACGTTACCATATCCGCATGGAGGACAATTTGTTATAGTAATATGGAGACTACTACCTCCGCTTTAGAAAGGTTACTTAAACATTTATGAGATTAATCCAATGGATTTCATCGAGCTTACAAACGAAATTGCTCACAATGTTTATTATTCTAACGTGCATTCCTCTTATCGCGGTTGGACTCATCTCCTACCAGAAATCATTTAAAACAGTTTTTAATAACAGTAAAGCCGCCGCTATGTTGTCCGCTGATCAGCTTGCCAGAGATCTTGATACACAATTTATAGACACCAGAAAACTGCTTGAAATTAGCAAAAATGCACAAGTGCTTCGGTTCTTGTTTTCCCAAGAAGATACCTACGAGGATACCAAACAAATACTAAAGACCATGGATTCCTACAGACAAACGTACCAATATGATAGCGTTCTCAATATTACTATGATTAATTTGTACGGCCGTGGGATTAGCGAAAGAAAGGGGTTGTTTCAGCTTGATAAGAATCCGCTGCGCAACTTACACTTGACTCATTTGACTAAAAATCCGGACGAGGTCTTGATAGTCCCTCCATCTGAAGCTTCTACCTTGGATAGAATCGACGGTTTTCAATACACCAACACGAATGTCATCTCCATTATGGCCGCCGTAAAGCAGCAAATTACGCATGAAGTAATTGGATTCATCGTCATCGATGTAGATGATAAAGTGGTCACACAATTTTGCGATAACGTTACGATCGGTCAGACAGGGTTCTACTTTGTGGTCAATTCGTCCGGCACACCCATCTTTAAGCCATCAACGCTGAAAGCAACCGTCAAACTCCCGCTCCCCTCAGATTTATCACACATCCTTAACGGAACTGACACCAATTACATAGACTCAACCGAAGGCAAGCCGAAATTCGTCTACGTAGCTCCTTCTCTGATGACAGGCTGGAGTATTGTAGGCTACGTGCCGCTTCAAGAAATTGTTGAAGAAGCTAATTCCATTCGACAACTCATCATCATTACCGTAGTGCTAAGTTTTATTTTTGCAGTTTCCCTTCACTTTTTCATTTCAAACCGATTGATACATCCTCTTCACCTTTTAAAAAGTAAAATGCAGCTTGCCGCTTCAGGGTACCTAGAAGCCAAAGTCGTTCCAAAAGGCAATGATGAAGTTGCTTTATTGGGCAAAAGTTTCAACATCATGCTTAGCAAAATTCGAAAATTGCTCGAACAAAGCATTAAAGAGCAAGAGGAAATTAAAAAGGCAGAATTGCGAGCTTTGCAAGCCCAAATCAACCCTCACTTCTTGTACAACACACTGGATTCCATCGTTTGGATGGCAGAAGCGGGCAAAAATAATCAAGTCATTCAGCTGGTTCAATCGCTATCCAAGCTGTTTCGAATTTCTTTAAGCAAAGGCCGCGATTGGATCATCATTAATAAAGAAGTCGAGCATGTACATAGCTATCTAGTCATTCAACAAATGCGCTACCGCGATATATTGGATTATGACATTCAGATTGACTCCCGTTTGAACCCCTATCCAATCTTGAAAATGATTCTGCAGCCTATTGTAGAAAACGCTTTATATCACGGTTTAAAAAACAAACGAAGAAAAGGTATGATTCGGATCAACGGTCTGATTGAGAACGAGGAAGATATTGTACTGATCGTGGAAGATGATGGGATCGGGATGTCGCCGGAGAAGCTTGAACAGATGCGTGAGTATTTAATGAACGATCAGCTTCCTGAGCAAACAGGAAACGAAGTATCCGGAGGGTTCGGCCTGCATAATGTACAACAAAGAATTAAACTGTATTACGGGGATAAGTACGGTGTAAGTATCGAAAGCATTCAAAACGAAGGAACGAAAGTTTCCATTCGAATACCCATGACAGGAGGTAACATGCAATGAAAAAAGTGTTACTGGTTGACGATGAGATATTAATTCGTGAAACAATTCGTGATACGATCCAATGGGAAAAAGAAGGATTTATTTACTGCGGAGATGCCTCCGACGGTGAAGTTGCGCTTCCGATGATCGAGCAGTATCAACCTGATATTCTCATTACAGACATTAAGATGCCCTTCATGGATGGCTTAGAGCTCAGTTCTTTTGTGCGGAAAAATTCACCGGATATCAAAATTGTTATCTTGAGCGGACATGGTGATTTTGAATATGCGCGAACAGCCCTGCGTCTAGGCATAGAGGAATATTGTACGAAGCCGATCAGCTCAGCCGAGTTGCTTCAAACACTTCGCCAGGTTAGCGACAAGATCGATGCTGCGCGTCTGGAGAAATTGGAGATCGAGCAATTAAAGCAGGAAGAAAGAAGACAGGCCAGTTTAACGCAAAGTAAGCTGCTTAACGATTTGTGCAGTGGATTTATTACAACGTCGGAAGCTGTTCATCTAAGTTCCAAATTGAGCTTGAATCTGCTCTCTCGGTACTATGTTGTGGTAACCGCCGACTTCCGAAAACTAGCTGCTTCCGATTCCGTTCTGGAAGACATCTTTGACGATATGAAGCAAGGCGAGTATAAACTGAATCTCAAGCTAGATGGTGATCACCACTTAATGTTCAAACGAAGTAAAACGGAATGTGTATGGATCCTGAAATATGAATCACCCGAACAAGTCAAACAGGCATTAGAAAAGGTTCAACAAGCTCAGAACCAGTCGATGGAGCATCTCTCCTATTCAATCTCCATTGGTATTGGAAGTGTTCAAGACCGGATGCAGGGCATTCATGTTTCTTTCCTGGAAGCTATGGAAGACATGCATTGGCGCCGTTTATCCCGTCAGAATCGCCACGCGATGCTGGAATCAAGAAACGGTTCCTTCGAGCAGTCTGTTTTCTTAGACCGAGCAAAGTTTGTAGAATTTCTGAAGATCGGCTCACCAGCCAATGCAGAAACATTTATCCATTCTTTTGCCTCCATCCTTCAGCATACAGATTGGCATTCTTCGCTTATTGGCTACTATATTTTAAACGATTTGACGTTGGAAGTATTTCGATCAGCGAGGGATTCATATCCCAATATAGCGAATTTCGATATCACACTTCATGAGTTGCAAGAGGCCATCGAATCGATACGCACTTTAGATGAATCGCGTGCCTACTTGGTTAAACT